>JAPSKD010000213.1:5023-9078 GCA_031177865.1 Bacillus sp. (in: firmicutes)
GCAGTGGAGCTGTATCCCATGTTCCTTCTTCCATATTTTCCTCAGCGGTTACAATGACCTCTGGATCCTGAATTAACATCGCAGTCATTCCGGAAGTAAAGCCTTGAACCATTTCCGGGTAGCTCCAGCTGATGGAATCAGGAGGAGACGCTTTCTTATATACTTCTACAAAGGTATCAAGCACCTGCATGGCTTCTGGTGTATCAAACATGACCTTACCGTCAGTTGTGAAATACGCATCCTTTTCGGCAATCTTTTCCCCGAGGAATGACCATGTCATAAATTCAATATAGTCCGGAGAGCCTGCGCCGCCTCGGAAGCTATAGCCATAGCGATTCTTTGAAGGGTCGGTTAATTTAATTGCTGCGTCTACTAAATCATCCCAAGTTTCCGGAACCTCAATACCAGCTTCTTCAAACCAATCCTTCCGGTAGAATAACGTTTTTTCATATACACCATAGGGGATATAATAAGGTTTATCGTCAACAGCTGTTGCTCCATGCTTAATCGTTTCCGTTAACGAATTCCAGTCTTCCCACTTGCTTGTATAGGCTGATAGGTCTTCAATAAATTGGTTAGTGGCCCAGTTCTTAACCGTCTGCTCACGAACTTCTAATACATCAATATCCTCTTTTGCCATGAGCATTTGTGTGATTTTCTCATCAGCGCTTTGCAAAGGAGGAGAAATCAATTCAACTTTAATGTTCGGATTTTCCTCTTCAAATTTAGCGATCATTTCCTTTAAGAGTGTAGTCCTGGCTGGGCTAGTAATACTTTCAATCATCCTTAATGTGACTTTTCCCTCTTTATCCTCTTTCTCGCTAGAGTTATCTACCTCTGAACTAGTGCAGCCTGTCAAGATGCCAACAAACAACATGAATGAAACAAGAACCCAAAACCCCTTTTTGAGATGAAGCATAACATTACTCCCCCTTGAAATGTTTGTGGTTATATACAAAAGGGCAGCCCCCTTTTATACCAATGGTTAAACTAGTTTTAATGCTGCCTCTAAATCTTCGAGTAACTCATCGACAGTCTCTAAACCGACCGAAATTCGGATCAACCCCGGGTCTAAGCCGCCTTTCACTAATTGCTCGACGTTATAGCCATAGTTCGGTGAAATCACAAGACTTTCAAAACCACCCCAGGAAACACCGATTTGAAAATGTTTTAGGCTATTAATCACCTTCCGGACAGATTCGTATGTGTTATTCTTGAGCTCAAAGCTCATCAAGCCTGTATAGCCTTTTAGCTGCTCTTTTCCAAGCCTGTAGTCTGGAGAGCTTTCTAACCCAGGGTAATTGACCCGTTTGACAGCAGAAGATTCTTCTAAAAAGGAAGCGATTTTCAATCCGCTTTCCTGATGTGCCTTCATCCGAATTGGCAGGGTCCGAAGCCCGCGCATTAAAAGCCATGCTTCATAAGGCGGCATAACACCACCAAGCAGCTGATATTCATGATAAAAAAGATGATCCATGATCTCCTTGCTCGTAATTAAGGCGCCGCCAACAAGGTCACTATGGCCGCCTAAATACTTCGAAACAGAATGGACAACGATATCAATTCCATATGTAATCGGATTTTGGAAAACAGGTGTAGCCCAGGTATTATCAATAATTGTTTTAATCCCAAGCTGTTGAGCAAGAGATGCAATCGCTTTTAAATTAACAAGTTTAAAGGACATGGTCGTCGGACTTTCTAGGTAGATTACTTTCGTGTTGGGGCGAATCAATGACTCGATTGCCTCGAGGTCTGTGTTGAGGGTATTCGTGTGAGAGATGCCGAATTTTTCAATATAGGTAAAGAACTTCGTAGTAGGACCGTATATATTGCTGATACTTAAAACATGATCGCCTGATTGTAAAAAGGTTAAGATCGCTGATGAGATGGCAGCCATCCCTGAGGAAAACAACTTACACCTCTCCCCTTTTTCCAGCGCAGCAATTTTCTTCTCCACAATTTCAACCGTTGGATTGGTGCCACGCCAATACAGGTAACTGCTTTGCTCATCCTTCATCGCTGCTGTCAGCTGCTCGAAGTTTTCGAATACAAACAGCGAATTCTGATAGATGGGTGGAACCACTGCTCCATGAAACCGCTCATATTCATCACCGATATGAGTGACGATATGTTCATTTGAGGACTGTTTCGTCATGCCTATTCCTTCTTTCTATATTTTTCGTAGAGTGTCTTCCACTATGTCTATAAATTTATTAAACTCTTGTAACGCATAAGCAGGGTCTCGCTCCTTAATTCCATCCAGCATGGTCCGGTGAAAAGGGATCGTATCTGTAAAAATATGAACAATACCAAAGGGTTTGCTCCAAAGCCGGTTAAAAGTGTCAGAAACTGATTCAGCGACACTCTCTAATAGCGGATTATGTGACGCCCGATAAATGGCTCTATGAAACTCCCAATCCACTTCGGAGGAGTCTAGTCCGGCATCCTTTAGGGCAATGACTTCCGTCAGGATCCGATCCATTTCTTCAATTTCAGATTCAGAGGCCCTGATGGCTGCTAACTCCACCGCCTTCCCCTCTAGCGCTCTGCGCAGCTCACTAATATGTAATAGAGAGTTTTTTTCCTGCTCCACTTCGATCTTCGCCTCAATTTTTAAGGCATCACCATCTTTAACAAAAATTCCTTTTCCATTTTGAACTTCAATCATGTCAAAGCCTTCAAGGAAGCGTAAGCCCTCGCGAATGCTCGACCGGCTCACACCGAGGATAGATGTTAATTCTGCTACAGATGGAAGTTTATCTCCCCTCTTTAATTGATGCTCGCGAATATATCTTTTGATTTCATCCGCAATCATCTCATGCATTGAAACCTTTTTAATACTCTTCATGACTGTCACCTTCTAAGAATTAATTTTTCATGCTCTATGACTGTCAACCTATCGGATAGGTTAAGTTTATTCTGAATATTCAAATAAGTCAATTTTAACTTTCGGTCAATATCCGACAGACTTTGCTGGTACCAAAGCTACATGTACAGGTAAAAACCCTTGCTGTATGCGGCAAGGGTTAAGGGTAATATCATAAGGCAAACGCAGTAAAGACTTTGTGTAAAACAAAAAAACTGGGGTTACAGTCCATAAATTCTTTTAAAAAATCTGAACCCCGTTATACAAAATATGAAATTGAACGTGAGTTCCTAAAACAAAGATACCTGACCAAAACTCTTTTTAAATGCCTTGTGGTTTTTTTAAAAATTCTCTTCAGTTGGTAGTGGGTCACCTATTTCTTTTATGTAGAAAATACTTTACTTGTTTTTTCCTCCGTGGCTCTTCTGAATAAATTGTCTAATTGGCTTCGTAATTTAATGCTATAGACAACTGGAAAAAAGTGAACAACTTCTTCATTTTTATGAGCCGTTTTTGGATTAACAGAAATTCGCTGAATATTGATATTAATCGCTACGTAAGCATCTTTTTATTCCACAATCCATTTATTCTACAAAAACGCCCCATCCGTCAGAATAACCACCATGTGGTTTACTTAAGTTATTTAATTGATTCTGTATTTTAATTAATTCATTATAATTTAATAACATTCTTTTGGAGCAACAACATGCCCATTCTTTAGTTTCGTCGTCTTGCTCTAAGAAACAATTGAATCCTTCTTCTCTTAGTACTTGCAATAATTCTTCACCTGTTGATTTATCAGGCACAGCAACAAAAAAGTCTACTGATTGTTGTTTTTTAAAATCTAATCCATCTTTATATAGACTATGTAAAGCATCTCCATCAGCATCATTTGGAAATTTCATTTGATTTCCCTCCATATTCTAGTACATTCATTGTTTTCATTATAATTTACTTAAATCTATTCAACTAATCATAAATTTTTATTGTACAAAAAGGTATAAAGTCTATGTGTTTACCTCATTAATAACCAAAAAGGATAGCCACGTTAATGACCAAAATAAGGAAACAATTTAATTAAATATACACAGGATAGGTTCATATGGTTTTAAAGAGAACAGTGCCGACCACACACCGTCCCCATGGTCTTATTTTGGATAAAAAATAAGGATACTCTCTTTTTAATCTG
>JAPSKD010000011.1 GCA_031177865.1 Bacillus sp. (in: firmicutes)
ATAAACCTTGGCTGGATTTACGCGGAAGGTCTTACTCATTTTGAAGTGGATGAGCAAAACCGTTTGCTGCTAGCCGGTCATGATAACAAAGGAAAACTCGCGGTAGCTCTTGAAATCAGTGCTACACCGTTTGAGTAAAGGAAGGAGTAGCCTTATTATGGAAAAAGAACGTCATGTATTAGTCATCTTTCCACATCCGGATGACGAAGCTTTTGGAGTGTCAGGAACCATTGCCACTCATGTACAAAATGGTACTCCTGTCACCTATGCTTGTTTAACCTTGGGCGAAATGGGACGCAACATGGGGAATCCCCCTTTTACCAATCGAGAAAATCTTCCGAAAATCAGAAGAGAAGAGCTTAAGGCTGCTGCAGCGGCATTAGGTATTCAGGATTTAAGAATGCTTGGGTACCGTGATAAAACCGTGGAGTTTGAAGACGATGAAAAACTAGCGAATGCGATGTTGTCGTTAATAAATGAGGTAAATCCATCATTAATTATTACTTTTTATCCAGGATACTCCGTTCACCCGGACCATGACGCCACCGGTGCGGCCGTTGTAAAGGCAGTAGAAAAGCTTCCTGTGGCCGCAAGACCTAAACTGCACTGTGTTGCTTTTTCAAATAATTGCGTAGAGGAGCTCGGTGAGGCTGACATTATCCATAACATAAGTGCTGTTGCCGATAAAAAGCTTGCTGCGATTCAGGCACATCGTTCCCAGACTGAGCAAATGTTCGGCGACGTAACTGAGAAACTAAAAAACCAAGACCCGCAAATGATGGTCTGGATTAACAACGAACGATTCTGGACGTATAAATTTAATAAATAATCAATAAGAGATCATTACTCGGACAGCGACGTATTGAATTTTGCACTGCTAGTCCGAATGCTTGCCTTATTCGGACAGAGCGCATTGGTTTCCCCTTCGCTTGTCTAAATACACGCCTTATTCGGACAGGACGTACTGGATTTTGCCTCCGCTTGTCTAAATGAACGCCTTATTCGGACAGGAGGCATTGGATTTTCATTCCACTTGTCTAAATGAACGCCTTATTCGGACAGAGCGCATTGGATTTTCCCTTCGCTTGTCCAAATGCATACTTTATTCGGACTGGCCACATCGGATTTTGAATGCAGCTGTCCGAATACCTTACCTGATTCTTAAAAGACTCACTAGTAAACCCTTCGCCACTGGCGAAGGGTTTTATTAATAGGAGGTATTCATCAGTGCACAGAGCCTGCACATATCCAGGATAATAATCTTCCTTGATTTCATTTCAATGATTCCCTCTTTTTCAATTTCGAAATTACCCGGCGGACGCTTTCCCTCGCTGTCCCTACTACAGTCGCAAATTCTTGAATCGTCACTCATCGTCCTGTCCCAAAAAGTACAAAAAGACATGATTGAAAAGGTAAAAAAAGAAAACCCAAAAATGAGCCAACAAGAAATCAACTTCCATGCCCAAAAACAATACGAAGAACTCCTAGGATCACAGGTACTCTTTGAAAATAGAGATTCTTTAACGGTGACAGGCACCATTTATGCAAAATTCACCATTTATGCAAGCATTTGTGCATAAATGGTGAATTTTTAGTCTTCTGGTGTGTTGATGATTTTTAGGGTTTTGAATCCGAGGTTGATTTTGTAGTTTAGGTTCCAGTTTGCGCCTAGGATTTCGATTTCGTTTTCTTGGAGTGTAAATCTGAGCATGACGTCATTGTCTTCGTCGATGATGACGTAGGCGTTTTTATTCGTAAAGATTTGATAGGTTGGATGGGATATCAGTGTCCATCCATATTGTAATTTATTGCTTTTTGTCGTCATAATACACCAGCCTTTACCCTTTTACTTCAGATTGGTCAGCAACACTCGGTACAATTTGTCATCCTTTTCATCGGGATTTCCTCTACCGTCTGTATTGTTGCTGACAAAATAGAGGTATTCACCCTCCACATACACATCACGTAATCTTCCTAAACCTGTAATAACTGGACTTGTCGTATTTCTTCCTAGGTCAAATTCCCGGATGGCATTTCCTCGTAATGTAGCTACATATAACTTACCGTCGTGCACTGCCATTCCTGATGGGGCCCAAGTTTCGTTATCAGACTGGAACAAAGGTGACTCCATTCCGGCTTTCTTCTCATCTCCTTGAATCACCGGCCAGCCGTAATTCGTACCTGGCTTTATTAAATTTACCTCATCGTGTGCGGATTGACCATGCTCGCTCGCATATAATGTATCACCCATCCACACTAACCCCTGAGGATTCCGATGTCCATAACTGTATACAAAGGAATGATCAAAGGGATTATCCTCTGGAATACTGCCATCTACATTCATTCTTAAAATCTTCCCATTCAAGGACCGTATATCCTGAGAGAGTTCCGGGGTAGTGGCGTCACCGGTGGTAATGTACAGCTTTCCATCCGGACCAATCTTCAAACGCCCTCCATGGTGGTAGGCAGCACTCGGAATCCCGTCAAGCAGGATTCTTTCTTCGGTCCACTTATTCCCATCAAGCTGCAATTCAACCACTCTGTTAAACTGTCCCTGTCCATTCTCATACGTATAATAAGCAAACGCCTTCTGATTAGTAGGAAATTGAGGGGCGAGAACAAAGCCAAGCAGTCCAGCTTCAGCTGCCTTCGCCAGCGGTTTTTCTAATGCTACTTGTTGTCGTTCCATTTTTCCATTATCAATTTTGACAATACTTCCTGTTCGTTCACTCACGTAAAAAACCTGATTTACCTCATTAATCGACCATGGCACACGCAGCGTTTCAGCAACTACTTCAATCTCTGGTTGCAGGACAATTGCCTCATCCTCTTGCTGGTCTTTTGGCTGCAGATTTTCCTTTTCAAAAAGAGAACAACCTGATATCAACAGAATCATCGATAATAAAATGGAACCTACTTTGACCATGTATCTCGTCCTTTCCTATAACACTTCAAGGATTGCCTTGGCTACTCCATGTTCATCATTTGTTGCTGTAATCACGTCACATAGAGATTTAATTTCATAGTCGGCATTCCCCATCGCTACAGCTCTGCCGACTCTTTCTAGCATAGAGACATCATTAAAACTATCACCCATCGCCATTGTTTCTGTTAAAGCAATGCCTTTTCCCTTTACAAACGTTTCTAGGGCAATTCCTTTTTGTGCATATCGATTGGTTATTTCCAAATTGTCATGACCTGAACTAGATACTGCCAACTCCGTTAATTCTTCTAGTGAAGCTTCTGCAGCTCCACGCCTGTCTGAATCCATTGCAAACCCAAAAAGCTTGTAAATTTGGTGTGTTTCATCATTGAATAGAAGGTCATAACTTTCAACCTGATGCACTAAACCATTACGAGTGCGCTCTTCTGCTCGTTTAACCACATCTTCTGGGTTCACATCAGGATTGGCACTGACTACAATGTCAACTAGAATGGCAACGGCTTTATTAGGATCTAGGGAGTATGTACCTTGGTTTGTATATACTTCGAAATAGATATCCTTTTCCATTAGCTTTTCCGCCGCTTTTTTGGCTATGTGCTTTTCAATTGGTGTAGAAGATAAAATTTCTCCTTCTTTTGTGCGAACTTCTGCACCATTTACACAAATGACAGGGCATTGTAAATCTGCTTCATCCAGGACGTATCGCACCTCTTGATAAGACCTCCCAGTCGCTATTACTACTTCAATTCCCTGGGACTGGGCTTTTAGAATCGCTTCTTTATTTTCCTGACTAACTTGTTGGTACGAATTTAATAAGGTACCATCCATATCTGACGCAATACACTTAATCATGCTGTTCACCTATTTCTATTTTTTGTTACTGCCATCTTATCAGATATCCAGATGCATTTTCACCATTTTGCTCATGAAAGATACTTACTGCCTTCTCTTACACTTAATGGAGCAAGACGTTGTCCTTCAATAAACACCTTAACTGATAAAGAGTTTGTTTTCGAGTATTCTCTTAACGCCCAGCCAATTGCTTTTTGAATGAAGAATTCTTTACTATCCGCATTCTTAACGATGTACTTATAGAGAAGGTCTTCATTGGTTTGCTGTTTATATTTTAATTGAAAAAGAATCGCACTTCTCCGCAGCCAAAAGTTATCATGGACCGCCCAACTATCTATAGTCTCTTCGATTACTTCAGGATATTTCCGGGCTAGCTCTCCCACTAGAGGGGCAATCGAATCAACACTATCCCACCATGATTTGGTCGTAATTAACCTTTCCAAAAAAGGAATGATGTCTTTAGGCAATTTCTTTATGAATTTCCCCATGTATGTAATCGCGGTATATTGATATTCACGTTCATCTTTTTCCCAAAGCCCTATCACGAAATCCTTGTTAAAGTCCTCTTTCAAAATTTCTGTCTCTTTAAAAAATTGCTTTTCAAGTTCTTTTCGTAACGGCGACTTAATTCCTAAAAAAGGGAAATGGTCCTTCATATACTTTTTCATTAGACCTGCATTTTTTTCATTTCGGTTCTCTTCAACCAAAAGTGTTAGTTTCTCCATTTCATTTTTCAAAAAGGGACCCCCTAAAAAATAGCTATAGTTCTATTTTCACTCTCCTAGTAATTCTATAAACACTTTCTATCCCCTCTATCCAAAATGCATAAAGAATATTGCAAATGCCAAACTAAACTGTACCGTTAGACGAAAGGAGAATACTGATATGACGAAAAAGGTTAATAAGGGCAGTAAAAATCAAAACTCCCCGCGTGCAGGGCATGCTGAAGCTGAGTTCGCGAGTGAATTTGTCAGCGGAGATAGCAGCAAGGGAAATAAGCGAAATAAAAGTCAGCAAAGCAAAACAAATCCTCATGAATAGAAAAGCGGAAGGCGCCTGCTTATCGGCGACAGGCATAAGACTAGCCGGTGGAAAGGTTTGCTTTTTAACCTTTCTGACGGATTGGCTTATGACCCCGAGCCGATGGCGCCTGGAGCTAGACAGTTATCTAAGTTCAAGGTTTCATGCTTATTTTGTAAAAGAAAGTCGGCTTACCACTTAGGGAAGCCGACTCTATTTGGGTCTATTGAGGGGTGGAAATGGCTGCAGGAGAAGTACGTATGTCTTTCTTACCATCATTATTGAACTGATTCTGTAAATCTATGTTGGCTCTCTCTACTTCTGATTGTGCCTGAATGGGAGCATGAACACTTCCATCTTCTAATTGTTTGTTGATTTCAATATTGGCTTCTACACTGTTTTTTGCCGAATTTGGGTCATTTTTCACGTTAAATAGCTCCTTCTACAGTAAAATTATAGGCATTACCGTTATCTTCCCCAAGTCAGGACATAAGTACACGTAAAAACTGCCCCTATTCGGGACAGTTCCTATACTTCCTTTTTCTCTTTTTATTACTGAGTGCTTACAATTGTGTCGTGTTCTAATTCTCTGATTTCCTCTGAGATCCTTGCCTGTATATGTTCGACAACAGCAAAATCCATCGCTGGAACATAGATTGCTTCGAGTTGGTCGTGAAGTTCTTTCGCTCTCGCTAAATACGAGATGGCTTCCTTCATTTTACTCTTGTAGCTTTCTGCGATAGGCTTAATTTTATCTTCATATATTTCGTCTGTCCCTGGGGTAATCAACAGCTCATACATATCAATGATTTCATCACCGGCACGGCTCGGGAAATACTCGTGTGGAGCGGTACTGTCAAAAATGGCAATGCCAAGCTCTCTAAATATCACCATATCCAAGCTGTTAGGGTCAAATCCACAGTGATAAACCTCTGTATCAATTCCTCTCGCTTCTGCCGCTGCCGCGAGCTTTTTCAACATCGTTGATTTTCCAGAACCAGGGCGTCCTTTAATAAAGTAACGCTTTTCGATGTCCTCTGTTAAATTCGGGACAAAATCGACCGCCCCTTTTGGTGTCGCTGCCCCTAAGAATCGATGGCGGATATCGGATTGCTTATTTATTTTTAACGTACCAAAAAAGTTTTGAATTAATTTATTGGTCAGCTGGTCTGCCTTTTTAAAATCCATGTTATCGATATAAAATTTTTCCCAATCATCATGGACATCCAAAGCCTGCTTAAAGGTTGAATAAGCTAAATGAAAGGACGCACTGATTTGTTTGGTTAAACGCTGTATGTTTTTTTTCTCACCAGCAAGTGCTTTTGCGTCCCACGCTTCACCCAAATTAATATACTGTTCTACCGCACCTGGAGCCTTTGGTTCGATGACATGCGGAGCTGTTCCATCAACGATTCCTACCTTTAAGGCGCGAATAATGACTCCATCAATAGAACGATTATCTGACGAGCAATGCAAGAACTCGATATCATATCCTTTTTCAACCCATTCATTGCCTATGTTTTTCATCAACGAGGATTTTCCTGTTCCAGGGCCGCCTTTAAGAATATAGATGCGTTCCAGCCCTTGAAGATTTGAATCATACAGGTTATGAAATCCCCTAGCTGTATTTCCGCCTGCATAATAATTTTTTATCTTTCCTGCCACTTGCGAACACTCCCTTTTACGTGACATAGCAAAGTTTCATTTGTCTAGCTGCAGCGCCTAGGGGCTCTTGAGGTCATAAGCCCCTTATCAAGGCACTTCCGCTTTTCATTTCACCATATCTTATGCAATGTCGGTTTATAGGTGAATGCCTATTACACTATTTTCTAACATCAACAGTTGTAGCTTTTGTTAGAATTACTAACAATTTTGGATCCAGTACGATTTGGACCCCTATTTTACCAGCACTGACAACCATATTCTCAAGCTCCAAACAGCTTTCATCGATAAATGTCTTATATTCCTTTTTCATCCCAATAGGCGAGCAGCCGCCGCGGATATATCCCGTCCATTTCAAAATATCTTTAACAGGAATCATTTCTACATTCTTTTCTCCGGCTGCCTTTGCTGCTTTTTTTAAATCTAATTCTGCTTCTACAGGTATCACGTAAACATAGATACTTTTACTTGCTCCTTGGGCAACTAATGTTTTATATACTTCACGGGCGTCTCTGCCTATTTTCGCCGCAACAGAAACTCCATCTATTTTTCCATCTTGATTATCGTATGTAAGCACCTCATAGGCGATCTTTTTGCTATCGAGAATTCGAATTGCATTCGTTTTAACCTTTGCCAAGTTCATCATCCTAAGATTTTTCTTTTATTATACCAAAAAGGAGGAGAGCGTTTATCTCTCCTCCACCTTTTTATTAAAACCATGCTTGGTAATAACGCGTGATAGCAACAGCATAATCTGCTCTTGTCACCTTTTTACCAGGATTAAAACTCGCTTCTACCTTTGGTACTAAATCGTATGGACCCTGTGTCACTGAAAAGCTGGCATTCAGAATATTTAAATCAAGGGCTAATTGAACATAACCCTTAAGGGCAGCGGGAACTGAGGCACTATCTTTTACAGGAATTCTCTCATCTTTATATTGTACGGTTATATCCCCATTGAAATCCTTTGCCTGTTTTTCTAAACCAAGGGCTTGAACAAGTGAATACGCAAGCGCCGCACGGTCTACCTCACCACTTGGATTAAAATTTCCTGAAGTATCAAGCTGCATGACGCCGCCCTGCGTTTGGACTCCATCACGGATTGCTGCTCCTTTTGTAACCGCCGCTTTTGCAAAAGGTAAATCTGCAGTTGAAACATCCTTCACATTAACCGACTGACTTTGACGGATACCTGTCCCCATCACTAAGTATCTGGCTAATTCACTGCGTGTAAGATACTGTTTTGGCTTAAAACTCCCATCAGCATAGCCATCCACAAGTCGTTCGCTTACTGCCATTTGAATGGCGGAAGCTGCTGGATTTCCTGAGATATCTTTTAATCCAGAAAAACTGCCTACCTTTGAGAAGGCAAGGGTACCATGTACCGTTTCAGGTAGTCCCACTCCTACAGGATTAGCACCATTTCCATGCAACCCATCAACCTTCACCTGCCACTCTCCTGCTAGCGGAGAAGTGACGGACACGGTGCGGTCATAATAAAGTGGAAACAATAAGCTCACTCCAGAGCTATAGGATGTTCCATCTGGTGCGACTAAAATTACATTTAACGGATTTCCAGTTTGCCCTATTAACCCAGAGGCATCAATTCTTGCACTAATTTGACCGACACCTTCCCGAACGTTAAATGAATAGGAGTTCGATGACAGCAGCAGCGGGTTATAGTCCACTTGGAAATCTATACGCTCAACTGTCACATTTGCATTGCTATTAAAGGACTGATAAGCATTAACGGTTTCGCCGTATGATTTATCAAACATAACTGTCTCAAGAGCAGCATATGCGTTTACGTAGCCTGTTCCCACTTCCCATGCCTCATACCCAGGCATATTGGTTGCGGAATCTTGTAATACCTTCTTAATTTCGTCAGGAGAAAGGGTTGGGTCTGCTTCGAGTAAAAGTGCTACAATACCAGCTACATGTGGCGTTGCCATGGAAGTTCCACTCATGGATGTATAAAATGGCAGATAGGCTGGCTCGATCAGTTCTGCATCCGATGTGATGGCTAAGCTTGAGACTGGAGCAAGGACACGCGTTGAGATAATATCCACTCCTGGAGCGGTAACGCTAGGCTCATCCTTCCATGTCCACGTTTTACCATCCATTTCAAACGTGCCACCCACTCCTTTTGTACCCCGGGATGAAAAATCAGCTAACGAACCATCTTTTTCACCCGCAGCTACAGAGATTACCCATGGAGCTTTTGCATATGGATTATGAGTGTTTTCACCTGGTCCTTCATTTCCGGCTGCAAACAGAACTGTAATACCACGATCATAAGCTGCCTTACTTGCTATATTAATCGGATCATTTGGATCAAAATCACCAGAAGAACCCCACGAATTTGTGATGACACGAATATTGTATTGCGATTGGTGTGTGATGGCATAATCAAACCCGCCAATCCCGTCGAGAACAAAGAGGGCTGCTCCGGAACCATAACCGATTAAGTCAGCACCAGGGGCTACTCCTTCATATTTACCACCTGAGGCTGCACCTGTTCCACCAACTGTACCAGCTACATGCGTACCATGTCCTGAGTTCGTATCCGTATTTGGTACATTTTCTACATAAGTTATCGGAAGCAGTTCCGGTGCTAATGCATTTAAGTTTGTACTCCCCATCACGTTTTGAACAAGGTGAGTGCCAAACTGAAGGTCTTGATGCGTCCCGTCCACCCCGCTATCGTTGACCACTACGCCAATTCCCTTTCCCGTTAGCGGCAGTCCGCCATTTGCTTTTTGCATTGCTCCATCCGATCTTGCCTTATCGACTCCTGTTAGATTATTTGCGTCAAAGTTTGAATACGTTAACCTTTTATTTAAATAGATTGATTTAATACCCGGCGTTGCTGCGAGCTTATTAATTTGCTCCTTTGTGGCTAAAATACCGGAAATCGGTAAAGACTTCATCGTAATTCCTGTTGAAATCCCTAATTTTTTTAATAGATTGAGATGATCCGCAGTTGGTCCACCCTGTCCCTCAAATGTTACGATCACTTGAAGTGGTTCAACGGCCGTTTCTAATGCCTTTACTAGGCTGCTGTCAATAACAGCAGAAACGATACTTGTATTGGCTTTCGACAGTCCAGGAACCATCAGCATAAATAATAAAGCTACCGTTAAGAAAATCGACACATATTTTTTCAAATTCTATACCCCTCTCGTCTTTCTAACCCTATTTTCTTACTTTTCAATAGGGTATACTATTCCGCAAAGGACGTATTTCAGGAAGGTAGAAGTACTATTTTATCTCATACAAAGGTAGTAGTCTCTTGGCTAAAAAAGAGGACGACCAGGCTATTACTGGTCGTCTTACGATAATGGTATTAACTGATTTTGCACTGCATAAATAACTACTTGTGAGCGGCTTTTCACTTCAAGTTTTTTAAAAATATTACTTACATGGATTTTTACTGTTTTATCACTAATAAAAAGATTTTGAGCGATTTCTTTGTTATTCATTCCTTTTACGAGGCAGAGAAGTACATCCTTTTCTCTTTCGGTCAGCAAAGACTCCTTTTTTTCCACTGCCGCATTCTCTTTTTTCGGAGAAGAAAAGTTTAAAAACTTTTTGGTCATTGAAGGATGAATAACAGATTGTCCCTTCGCTACAGCACGAATCGCATCCACGACATGATCTGAGGGCGCATCCTTTAATAAATACCCATCTGCCCCCTGACGAATGGCTGAAAGGAAATATTCTTCATGATTGTACATGGTTAAGATTAATATTTTTATAGAAGGATAAATTCCTTTTATCAACCCGGTAACTTCAATCCCATTCCTTTCGGGTATATTGATATCCATTAAGATGACATCTGGCATGAACTCTTCTACTTTTCCAAGTGCCTCAATTCCATTTACTGCTTCACCAACTACTTCGATATCTGATTCCATACCTAATATATTTTTCAGACCATCCCTCAATACTGCATGGTCATCGACCAGCATAAGCTTTATCATGGATTATCGCCCCCTCTATGCCCATCCTAGGTACAGTTAACGTTATCTCTGTACCAGCCCCTTCTTTACTATCTACCTGCAGCGATGCTTGTATCTTTTCGGCCGCTTCGTTCATGTGTAATATCCCAAAATGGGGATGATTTCTTGCTTTAATCATCGCCTGAAAAAGTGAAAATCCACTTCCATTATCTTTTACCTTTAAGAGGACATGTTCCTTTTGAAAGCTAATTAATACATCAATTTTTGTTGCCCCTGCATGTTTCAGTGCGTTTTGGGTACTTTCTTGGAAAATATCAAAGATAATTTTTTCCACCATCGGACTGAGTTGGAACTTTGGACCCCTTGTTTCTAACTTAATAAGCACATTTGATTCCTTTTGGATCTCATTAATTTTGGTTGTTATCGCTGATAAAAGCCCTTCTCTTTCTGTTGGGTAAGGGCGGAGGGCATAAATAGATTCCCTTACTTCTTTTAAGCACTTTCGTAATTTTACAGTGCTTTCAATCATTAACTGACGAGACTCTTCAGGTGTTTTCGTGAATTTGCGATTGGCTGTATCAAGGTTCATAATTGCACCGGCTAGAGATTGTGCCACACCATCATGGATATCTCTGGCAATCCGATTTCTTTCCTCTAAAATTAACCTTTTTTCTTGTTCAGAAATCAGCCACCTTGTCTTAATTAATACAGCTAATTGATTCGCAAGAGTAGCAGCCGCCTGCTTATCTTCTTCAACAAAACTTTTCGTACGACTTCTTCCAAATATAAATAGTCCAACTATCTCCTCCTCCAAAATTAAAGGTGCATATAATAAAGAACGAATTTCAGGGTCCAATAATCCATTAGCAGGACCCCCTGCCTCGTTTGTATTCGGATAAACTCTTAAACTTTTTATTTTATCAAAACCCTTAATCCTTTCATCACTTAAAGATAGATTTTCTACCGCTAAACCTACCGCAAACTTTAAATTCCAACCATCCCTATCCTTTTTTAACAATACCCATGCATCTACATCAATAAATTCCTTTAAATTGTCCTTCAAAAAATCCAGCCAATCAGCAGCAGCCATTTTCTTATTTAGTTCTGAAGAAATGCTAAATAGTGCTTTGAGTTTAGCCTTTTCCCTTTTTAAATTCGCAATGATTGAACTTAATAAAGCAAAACATACAAGGGGGGAAAAGAAGAAGAAAAAAGCGATTGCGTCGATTTCACCTCTGTTTTGATTCCCAAAAAGATGAAAGAAAAAGAGGTAGATAAAAGAAATGGTCAAACTATTAACTTCCTGCCCTGTTTTTTGCCTCCAATCCCGAAAATTATAGGTTTGCGGCCTAATAATTAAAAGGAGATCTACAATTAAATTATTCATAACGTAAAAAGGAACCATAATAGTGGTGAAATGAACGATGCCTATAAGTACCCTTGGTTTTCCATCAATTGAATAATGTGAAAACAATTGATCACCAATCACATAGGCAAAATAAAAACTGATGATTAATAAAGCAGGATTAAAAAAAACAATCCGGAGCGGTCGCTTCCTGAACAAATTTACAGCACAGACAACAAGTGCATAGGTAAAAATGGTGTATGCCAGACCTTCCATAACATAAATTGCATAGACAAGAGGGAAAGAAATGGTGATCGTTCCCTTCCATACAGGAAGGGGAAACAGTTCTACAATGAATAAGAAAAAAACTAGAAGGACTAAAATCATTGACTGATTTATTTCTGCTAATTTTAATAAACCATGTTTTACAAAAAACCAGCCGCCGACACATGAGACGACCAGTAAAAATAGTTTAGACTGACGTTCCTTTATCTGTAAGGCTGAAGACTCGATCATCCATTCCTCTCCCTATCCCAAAATTTTTAATATTCTGTTAAAAATATACCTAATACATTCTTCGCTAACAAGTTATTTTTTAGTAGGTTAATTGGAAAATTTTTGTTGTCGCCAAAAAGCCCAGACCGGTCCAATGACACTCACTGACCGATACTGGGACAAACCCTTTAGGTTTGTTGTTACTATTATGGCAAATGAATGGTTCATTTCCTATTCTGCTAAAGGATTATTCTTCCGTACTACTTTTGTATTACCTAGTTTCCACGGAATCTCCATATTGTTGTCACCCGTTTGTCACTCTATTAATCCATCATTATAGTAAAATAAAGATAGTTAGAAAATAATGACAGTAGTGTATTTTGGTAAGAATTTATCTGGTTTATGACTTTTCACAGTTAAAACAAAGAAAACATGTGAAATTATTCACAATAACAATAGTAATATTATTCAATTAAAAAGGGTGGCTTATATGAAGTATGATTTAGTCCTTTTACACGCACCGAGTGTTTATGACTTTAGAAAAAATTCTCTGCTTGCAGGTCCGATCAGCGATGTAGTGCCGTCATCACCAGTGTTTGAAATGTATCCAATAGGGTTAACCAGTATTGCTGACTATTTAGAACGGTTTGGACTTCGCGTAAAAATTATCAACATTGCCAATAGGATGCTGATGAGTGAAAATTTCGATGTAGAAAAAAAGCTAAAAAAAATTAAAACACGTGCTTTCGGAATTGACCTTCATTGGCTGCCGCATGCACATGGCAGTATTGAACTAGCTAAAATTGTTAAAAAGCTTCATCCTGATACACCGATGATTTTTGGGGGCTTATCTGCTACCTATTATCATAAAGAGTTAATTGAATATCCTTTTATTGATTTTGTTTTGCGTGGTGACTCTACGGAAAAGCTTATGCTTCTGTTGATGAATAAATTGGATCTTGGAAATACGCACTATGCTGACATTCCAAATCTAACTTGGAAAAAAGGCAGTGAGATTGGTTATAACCCCATCACTTATGTACCAAAGGATTTGGATGATATAGATGTACCAGGCTATCGTTACACCGTCCGGTCTGTCTTTAAATATCGTAACTTCCTTGATCCACTGCCATACAATGGCTGGCTGCAATATCCTAATACGGCATTACTGACAGCAAGAGGCTGTTCGCAAAACTGCCTCATCTGCGGCGGTTCAAAGGACGCCTATGATCAAAACTGCGGAAGAAGTTCTCTGGCTTTACGATCACCAGAAAAGCTTGTCGAAGACATTCAATTTATTTCACGCTTCAGCCGGGCACCAATCTTTATTCTGCATGACCTGCGCCAAGGCGGACCTGAATATGTAAAAGAATTCTTCAGCCGTCTTAAGAAGCTTAATCTCAAAAATGAAATCGTGTTTGAATTATTCCAATACGCTGGTGAAGAGTTCTTCCAAATGATAAATGAAAGCTGTCCAAAATACAGCATTGAAATTACGCTTGAAACTCATGATGAAAAAATTAGACGCTATAATGGTAAGTTTCATTGTACGAATCCTAAAGTAATTGAAACGCTTAATTTCGCCTTAAAGCATGGTGCCAAGAAAATCGATTTATTCTTCATGACAGGTATTCCGAGTCAGACCTATCAAAGTGCGATTGAAAACATCGAATTCTGTGAAGAAATTCATCTAGCCTGCAATCAAGATCCTAGACTTTTCTACTTTGTCGCACCGCTTGCACCGTTCCTTGATCCTGCAAGCCCAGCTTTTGAAAATCCAGAGCTTCACGGCTTTAAAAAATTCTGTCATACCCTTGAGGACCACCGCAAGGCGATTACCCAGCCATCATGGAAGTATATGCTAAGCTATGAAACAACACAAATGACACGCGATGATATCGTAAAATCAACCTATGATTCTGCGCAAAAACTGAATGATTTTAAATTAAAGTATGGTTTGATTGATCAAGCCGGCTACGAAGAAATTAAAGGCAAGATTGAGAAGTCTCAAGCTTATATTGAAATGATTGATAATGTTCTTTCGCTTCCTGAGGCAGAACAGCAAGTGGAATTAGCAAAAATCCAAAAGGAAATCGAAGAATTAAATAAATACAGTATTTGTGGTAAGAACGAGTTAAAGTGGGAGGTTCAAAAGAATTACGCAAATTTCTTCTCCCTTGCATTAGTTGGTTTAGAGCAGCTGTATGAAGAGTATGCGATTAAAATTAAACATGCCTTTCAGCCAAAGCTTCGTCATCAATTCAAACTAGAAACACAACACCAAAAAGCAAAGATGTAATCAAAAAAGACGTGTGAATCACACGTCTTTTTAATGTCCGCCGAGGTAGGCCATTCTTATTTGGTCACTTTGATTTAATTCATCGGAAGAACCTGAAAGAACAATTTTTCCAGTCTCAATAACATAGGCACGGTCTGCAATCGATAATGCCATGTTCGCATTCTGCTCAACCAATAGGATGGTAGTACCAGACTTATTAATCTCTTCAATGATTCTAAAAATGGTTTTAACTAAAAGGGGAGCAAGACCCATAGAAGGCTCGTCTAATAGTAATAGCTTCGGACGTGCCATCAACGCTCTGCCCATTGCAAGCATTTGCTGCTCACCGCCTGATAGTGTACCTGAGAACTGCTTACGCCGCTCGAGAAGACGTGGAAACAGGTTATAGACCTTCTCAAAGTCCTCTTTAATACCTTGCTTATCTTTTCGTAAATAAGCCCCTAATTCAAGATTCTCTTCTACAGACATATTGGCAAACACACGACGTCCTTCGGGAACATGTGAAAGGCCTTGTTTCACAATTGCCTGTGCTACCTTGCCTGAAATGGATTGGCCCTCAAACAAAATGTTGCCGTTCTTTGGCTTTAGTAATCCGGAAATCGTTTTTAACAGCGTACTTTTCCCTGCTCCATTCGCTCCAATCAAGGTAACGATTTCCCCTTCATTAATATCGAGAGAAACGCCCTTTAAGGCATGGATATTGCCATAGTATACATTGATATCTTCAATTTTCAGCATTATGAAACCTCCTCCCCAAGATACGCCTCGATGACTTTTGGATTATTTCTGATTTGCTCGGGAGTCCCATCTGCAATAAGTTGACCATGGTCAAGCACATAGATTCGTTCGCATACCCCCATGACTAGGAGCATGTCATGCTCAATCAAAAGAATCGTTAAATCAAACCTTTTACGAATTAAGGCAATTAGATTCATTAATTCTTCTGTTTCCTGTGGATTCATACCCGCTGCCGGTTCATCCAGCAGCAGTAATTTTGGATTTGCTGCCAGTGCTCTAGCAATCTCTAGACGGCGCTGCTGACCGTACGGCAGATTCTTTGCCTTTTCATGCAAGACATTATCTAAATTAAAGATGTTCAAAAACTCAATCGCCTTTTCCTCCATATACTTTTCTTCTGAAAAGTGCTTAGGAAGGCGGAAGATCGAACTCATAATCGAATGCTTGGCAAGGGAGTGGTAGGCTACCTTTACATTATCAAGTACAGACAATTCATTAAACAAACGAATGTTTTGAAAGGTTCTGCTGATTCCCTTTTTGGTAATCTTATAGGGTGCTAATCCATTTAATTTATCTCCATCTAACTCAATACTGCCTTCAGTTGGTACATACACGCCTGTTAACAAGTTGAAGAATGTTGTTTTACCGGCACCGTTCGGTCCAATCAATCCGACTAATTCGCCTTGCTTTAATTCGAGGTTCACGTCAGAAACAGCCTTTAATCCGCCAAAACGGATGCCTGCATTATTTACTTTAAGCAACGGGTTGTTTGCTGTCATCGCGGACTCCTCCTTTTGCAGACTTTCCAATCTTAAAGAATGAGGTTAATTCTCTTGTCCCCATAATTCCTTGTGGACGGTAAAGCATCATAATGATTAATACTAAGCTATAAATAATCATCCGTAATTCAGGATAGCTTTGCAGGAAGGTAGAAACAATCGTTAAAAGGATTGCGGCCAATACTGCACCAGACATGCTTCCTAGCCCTCCTAGAACAACGAAGATTAAGATATCAAAAGATTTTAAGAAACCGAAGTTTGTCGGCTGGATAATGAAAAAGTTGTGTGCATATAAGGCACCCGCGACACCAGCAAAAAAGGAGCCGATGACAAATGCAATAACTTTATAATAAGTTGTGTTAATTCCCATGGCGTCAGCCGCAATTTCATTTTCTCTAACAGAGATACAAGCTCGTCCATGAGTTGAATTCGTAAAGTTCCTGATGACAAGAAGTGTTAAAAGGATACTTCCAAATAGCCATGGCCAAGTAGTGAGCTGCGTAACGGTCATACCGCTTGCTCCGCCGACATATTCAATATTTAAAAAGACAATCCGAACAATTTCACCAAACCCAAGCGTGGCAATTGCTAGATAATCTCCTTTTAGCCGAAGTGTAGGAATACCAATAATTAAGCCTGCAATGGCAGCTGCTACTCCTCCCGCCAATAATCCAAGCGCGAAAGGAAGCTCTAATTTCATTGTAATGATCGCAGAGGCATAAGCGCCTACAGCAAGGAAGCCTGCATGTCCAATTGAAAACTGTCCGGTAATTCCAATAATCAGATGTAAGCTCGCAGCAAGAATAATGTTGATACCAATAAAATAAAGGGTATTTACATAAAAGAAATTAATTATTTCTCCGGTAATTAAAAATTGCATGACAACACCAAAAACAATGGCTAAAACGATTGATGACCAAAAACCTTTCGCATGCTTGATAATATTCATCGCTATAGCCCCCTTACACTTTTTCCCGTACATTTTTACCGAATAAACCGGCTGGACGGAAAATCAAAATTAAGATCAGTACAACAAACGCTACGCCATCTCGCCATAATGAGAAGCCAGCAGCACTTACAAGGGATTCAATGACACCCAACAACAAGCCGCCAACCATTGCGCCTGGAATAATTCCAATACCACCTAGTACGGCCGCAACGAAGGCTTTAAGGCCTGGAATAATCCCCATTAATGGTTCAATTTTTGTATAGTACATTCCAAAAGCAACACCGGCTGCACCTGCTAACGCTGATCCAATTGCAAAAGTTGCGGAAATGGTATTGTTAACGTTAATTCCCATCAGTCTTGCAGCATCCATATCGTGGGAAACTGCACGCATTGCCTTTCCAATCTTTGTTTTGTGAACAATAAATTGCAACAAGATCATTAATACAACCGAAGTACCTAAGATCAACAGTGACTGGCTGCTCACTTTTACTCCAAGGAATTCTAGGCTTGTTGCCGGAATAATATCACCTGGGTAAGCCTCTGGCTGAGCACCTCGAACATAAATCATCCCATATTCAATGAGCAGGGATACCCCAATCGCAGTAATAAGTGCCGCAATCCTGGTGGCATTACGCAAAGGTTTGTAGGCGATTCTTTCAATTAAAACTCCTAATATCGCACAAGTAGCCATGGAAATGAGCAGGGAAGTGAAAAATCCTAAATCTAATATAGTGATAGAATAGAAACCGATAAATGCACCGACCATGAAGACATCTCCATGGGCAAAGTTAATTAATTTTACAATTCCGTAGACCATTGTATAACCAAGGGCTATCAACGCATAAATACTGCCTAATGACACACCGTTAACAAGCTGTTGTAAAAATTCCATGTCTTGACCCTCCTAAAATTAGGAAAATATTATCTAAATAGGAATAGGGAGACAAAATAGCTCCCTATTCTTTTTGACCACTATATAATTTGTCCAGCGCAAGCAGCCTAAAGGCGCTTCCGCTTTTCTATTCTGGATCTACCTTTGTATTAAATTCTTGCTTTCCGCCTTTGTATTCAAGGATTACTGCAGATTTAATTGGATCATGGTTTTTATCAAGTTTCATTGTTCCAGATACTAATTGAAGACCATCTGTTTCCTCAAGTGCTTTTTGGATTTTTTCAGGGTCAGCACTTCCTGCACGTTTAATGGCATCTGCAAGGAAATAAAGTGAGTCATAGCCTAATGCATTAAAGGCATCAGGAGATTTACCATCATATTTTGCTTCAAATGCTTTTACGAAATCTTGTACCTTTGGATCAGAGTCTCCAGAAGAGTAGTGATTTGTGATAAACGTATTGTTTAACGGATCCGCGCCAGCGATTTCTACTAGTTTAGGAGAATCCCAGCCATCGCCGCCCATAAATGGAGCTTTAATACCAAGGGCACGAGCCTGTTTAATAATTAAGCCTACTTCCTCATAATATCCAGGAAGGAAAATAAAGTCAGGATTTGCAGATTTAATATTTGTTAAGATTGCATTAAAATCTGTATCCTTCGCAACATAAGCTTCTTCTTTAACAATTTTTCCGCCATTTGCTTCAAATGCTTCTGTGAATGCTGCTGCAAGCCCTTTTGCATAGTCACTTGAGCTGTCAATAATGATTGCTGCATTTTTCACCTTTAGATCTTTAGAAGCAAAGTTAGCTGCCACTGTTCCTTGGAAGGGATCGATGAAGCAAGTACGGAATACGAAGTCACTTAGGACGCCATCTTTATTTGTAATCGTTGGATTTGTTCCAGTCGGTGTCAATAATGGAATTTTATTTTTCTGGGCGATTTGGACTTGAGCCAATGTGTTTGTACTTGTAGCTGCACCGATAATGGCTGATACCTTATCTTGGCTAATCAGCTTCGTTGTACCACTTGTTGCCTCGGCAGCATCTGATTTATTATCGAAGGTCACAAGTTCAAGTTTCTTCCCATCAATACCTTCTTTATTAATTTCTTCTAACGCCAATTTGATACCTTCTTCAATGGACTGACCATAAGAAGCTACCCCGCCTGAAAGTTCTAGGTTGGCCCCGATTTTGATGGTATCTCCATCCTTTTCACCGCTTGTGCTTGATGAGTTACAGCCTGCTAATACGCCTGCCGCCATCATAAACGACATAAAAACACCTGCTAACTTTTTCTTCCTCACTGTCTATACCCCCTATTTTTGAATAGTCCCCTTTACACGTTGTTTATCTCTAAGATGTTTAAAAAAAGATAATATTCTGAAAACATTGTACAAAATAATATCCTGTTCGTCTAGTAGGAACTGCATTATTTTAATATAATTCTGAAAAATTAATATAATGTTGAATTCCTACTATTATCATAGGGTTAAACAGTTGTGTTGCAAGGCTTTTTCACGTTAAAGGGCTAAAATCATACTGTGTTAAAAAATAAAAGAGAGATTCTTCAATAGAAATCTCTCTCATCAAAACATTATACTAATACTTTATTTTTTGTTTCTTTTCCTAAAAAGATAACGGCAAATGCAGCAATGAAAACCGAGATACAAAAGATTGTAAAAATAGTAGAAATCGGTGTTTCTTGTGCTACTAGATATCCTACCAATAAGGGACCAAGCACTCCGCCTATCCGGCCAAATGCCGCCGCTGAACCTGAACCAGTTCCGCGAATAATCGTTGGATATTGTTCTGGAGTATAGGCATATAATCCGCCCCATGCCCCAAGATTAAAGAAGGATAAAAGAATTCCTGATGTGATTAACAGGGCCGTCGACTCTGCATTTCCAAACAGAAAAGCACTGATTGCCGTTCCAATTAAATAGACAGCTAAGACAAATTTCCGGCCAAATCTTTCAATACACCATGCAGCCGTAAAATAACCAGGCAATTGAGCAAGCGTCATAATCAACACATATCCAAAGCTTTTGATGAGACTAAAACCCTTTAGTACCATCACACTTGGGAGCCATAAGAACATTCCATAATAGGAAAAAACGACACAGAACCAAACAATCCATAGCATAGTGGTCCTGCGGCGATACTCATTGGTCCATAGGTTCGCGATACTTTGAAATGCAGAAATCTTTTCTTTATCCTTAATCGCTTCAAATCTAGGAGAGTCGGGTAATCCAACCCGTAGATATAAGGCATACAATGCAGGTGTCGCACTAATTAACAAGGCTGTTTGCCAGCCAAACTTCGGAATAATAAAATAGGAAATGACTGCTGCAATCAGCCAGCCGGCTGCCCAAAAGCTTTCCAATAACACAACAGTTTGTCCTCGCTTTTCTGCCGGGACACTTTCCGAAACTAGAGTCGATGCAACAGGAAGCTCACCGCCTAGTCCCATCCCAATAAAAAATCTTAATATAAGGAAAATGGTAATCGATGTGGCAAATGCGGAAATCCCGCTTCCTATTGAGAATAATAATAAGGTAAGGATAAAAACATTTTTACGGCCAATTCGATCTGCCATTAAGCCAAAAATTAATGCCCCAACAGCCATTCCGATGGATTGAATGCTGCCAATCCAGCCCATTTGTTCGGCAGTTAAATCCCACTCCACACTTAATGCCGCAATAATGAAAGAAAGCATTCCAACATCCATTGCGTCAAACATCCAGCCCGTTCCAGAAACCCAGAGTAATCTCCGGTTAGAAATCTCTTTTTTCATAACCAGCCCCCTTTATGAGTACCATTAGTTTCATTATTCCCTAATGATTTTTCATTATTTAAGGCTCTTTTCTTAAACTTTGTCGCTTTTGGAGAATAAAAACGCTCGAATGAGCTATAGTTTGTTGCAAAATAGCATTCAATTGTAAGAAAAGAGCTTGCAAACTTAATTTCAAGCACAAAAATAGTTTGTTCCGCGTTAAAATCGGCTTTAAGATTTTAACAACAACTTTACGAAAACAGCCTTATTTAATCTACTGCAATTTCAACGTTTTTAAATTGATTGTAGAACATATTATAGTATCTGCCTTGCTTACCCATGAGTTCGCCGTGATTTCCTTGTTCTACAATCTTCCCATTATCAATAACCATGATTCTATCCGCGTCACGAATGGTGTTTAGACGATGGGCGATAATAAAACTTGTCCTTCCCTCCATTAGAGATAGCAGTGCCTCTTGAATATGAAGCTCGGTACGGGTATCAATACTGCTTGTGGCCTCATCTAATATCAATACAGCTGGCTTTGCGAGAATCACCCTGGCGATCGCAATCAACTGGCGCTGCCCTTGACTTAAGTTTCCGCCATTTTCTGAGAGGATTGTCTCATATTGATTAGGCAAACGTTTAATAAAAGCATCCGCATTTGCCATCTTCGCAGCACGGATGACTTCCTCAACACTTGCCGCAGGCTTTCCATACTTAATATTTTCCTTAATCGTCCCTGAAAAAAGATATGTATCCTGCAGAACAAAGCCGAAACAGCTTCTTAAGCTATCGCGGGTATATTCTCGAATGTCACGGCCGTCTAACAATATCCTGCCCTCAGTGACATCATAAAACCTTGTCAGCAAGTTAACGATTGTCGTTTTTCCCGCTCCTGTGGGTCCAACCAATGCCGTACTGCTGCCAATATCACTTTGAAAACTAACATTTTTTAAAATTGGCACATCTCCACGGTAGCCGAAGCTGACATTCTCAAACACAACATGTCCCTTTGGATTGTCCAGCACAACCGCATTTTGCACATCATCTGGTTCCTCTTGCTCGTCAAGAATCTCAAATACGCGCTCCGCACCGGCAACACCTGACTGGAGCATATTGAAAATTTGCGCAAGGTCATTTAGCGGCCTGACAAACTGACGAGAGTAGGTGATAAAGCTCGCAATCGCGCCTACGGTAATCATATTCTCAACAGCAAGAAATCCCCCCGTTACGGCGACAATGGCAAAGCCTAAATTGTTGATTACGTTCATGATTGGCATAAGAAAGCCCGACCAAATTTGCGCCTTAAGGCCGACCTCACGCAGTTTCTGATTAACCTCCTCAAACTCTGAAATCACTTTTTCTTCATGATTAAAGGCTTTCACTACCTCAATGCCTGAAATGGTCTCCTCAATTTGTCCATTTAGTTTTCCCAGCTGGATTTGCTGATCTTTAAACAGTACACTGGTTCTTTTTGCAATCGTCTTGGTTAACAGAAAAACAAGCGGAACCGTTACTAAGCTTGCGACCGTTAAAATTGGGCTGAGGATCAGCATCATAATAAACGAACCGCTAATTACAATGACACCTGACATCAGCTGTGTCGTCGATTGAGAAATGGTGTTGCTGACATTATCGATATCGTTTGACAGCCTGCTCATTAATTCTCCATGTGTCCGCTTGTCAAAAAAGGCGACTGGCAGCTTTTGCAGCTTTTTAAAAAGCGCATTCCGCAATCGTTTAACGATTCGTTGAGAGACACCAGCCATCAACCAGCCCTGCAAAAACGTCAACACCGCATCTAAAATGAATGCAGATATTAGAATCATCACCATAACTTCAAGAAAATTAAAATCTACTTGTGTTTCCAGGCTTACCGCATCAACGGCTTTTCCGATTAAAAACGGTGCAAGCAGTGATAATGCTGAGCTTAATAAGATGAACAAAAACACAATGCTAAGCATTTTCCTTTCATTGCCAAAATAATGCCATAACCTGCGCATTGTTTCTTTAAAGTTTTTTGGTTTTACAATCTGTGCTCCCCGGCGATGGCCTCCAAAGCCGCCAGGTCTTCCCGGGATCGACAGGGGAGGAGGAGTGTTACTTGATTGATTGGCTGTTTTCGACATTAGAAGGCCACCTCCTTACCGACTTGTGATTGATAGATTTCTTGGTAAACCTTGCAGTCTCTTAATAATTCATCGTGTTTTCCAATTCCAACGATTTCCCCGTGGTCCATGACAACAATTTTATCGGCATCCATAATCGAGGTAATCCGCTGTGCAATGAGAAGACATGTAAGGCCTTTTGCATATTTTTTCAAACCCTCTTTAATTCTTGCCTCCGTGGTGACGTCAACCGCACTGGTACTATCATCTACTATCAAAATTTCGGGATTTTTAATTAATGCCCTTGCAATCGAAAGCCGTTGCTTTTGACCACCTGAAAAGTTGACTCCACCTTGCCCGATTCTTGTTTGATAACCTTCAGGAGAAGTACTAATAAAGCCATGAGCGCCGGCAATCTCTGCCGCTTTTTTCATTTCTTCAATTGATGCGTCTTCTTTTCCCCATTTAATGTTTTCCTCGACAGTTCCGGTAAAAAGAATCGTTTTTTGAGGAACGAATGCGATTTTTTCCCGCAGTCTTTTAGGGTCAACACGGTGTATATCCTCACCATCCACCTTGATCCTTCCGGAACTCACATCATAAAAACGGGGAATTAAGCCAACAAGGGTGCTTTTACCAGAGCCTGTCGAGCCAATGATTCCGACTGTCTCACCAGGTGAGATTGATAGGTTAATATGTTTCAAAACGGGTTCCCCGCTTGTTCCTTCATAAGAAAAGGAGACATTATTAAACTCTATTCTTCCTTTTTCTACTGAAGGAGGATTCAGGCCATCTTCCCAGGTCAGGTCATCCTCCTGAGAAAAAACCTCACTTATTCTGACCGCGGAGGTTTTCGCACGGACAAACATATTAAATACCATGGAGATCATCATTAATGAAAAAAGAATTTGCGTCATGTAGTTAATAAAAGCAATAATATGGCCAACCTGAACATTGCCATTCGTCACCCCGTAACCGCCAATCCAGAGGACAGCAACAATGCCAAGGTTAACCGTCAGCATAATGGCTGGGCTGAATACCGCCATTAACCGTGTAGCAGAAATCGATTGCTTTTTAAACTCTTCATTTGTCTTATCAAACTTGTTCACTTCAACATCAAAACGATTGAACGCTTTAACTACGCGGACACCAGATAAGTACTCACGCATTACACCATTAACACGATCTAAGGATTTTTGTACTTTTGAAAACATGGGGAACCCAAGTCTTAGATTTAGAATAATAAATATGGCGACAATTGGGACAACTACAATCAATACGACGGATAGATGAAGGTTTAATCGAGTTGCCATGATTAAGCCGCCGATGGCTAAAAGGGGGGATTTTACAAAAATCCGCATTAAACCATTGGCAAAAACTTGTACCTGTGTCACATCATTGGTCAGCCTCGTGATTAGCGACGCGCGTTCAAAACGGTCAATATTTTTGAATGATAGCGTTTGGATTTTTTTATATAAGTCCGACCGTAACTCTGACCCAAAGCTTTGCGAGACAATACTGGCTAATATACTTCGTGTTGATGCGGCAATCGCGCCAAAAAGGGTAATTAGCAGCATTAATCCACCCATTTTAAGCACATAACCTATATCCCTGCCCGCAACTCCCACATCAATGATCTTCGCCATGATGGTTGGCATTAACAAATCGCTTATGGCCTCAAAGGTTAAAAATAAAACTGCTAAGCAAAAAGACTTCCAATATTTCTTTATGTATTTTGCTAAAAACCCCATCAACCTTCACCTCGAGGAAATCTTTTCAATGGCTCTTTTCTTATACTTTGTTGCTTTTTGAAGCAAAAGTTTTCGCAGAAAATCACATTTTTTTGATAAGAAAAGAGCCAGCAAACTAAATTCAAAAGCACAAAATTACTATTACCACGTTAAAATCGGCTTTAAGATTTTAACAACAATCTTTAGAGGACAGCCCTTCAAATTTATGGATAAAGCTATTATAGCAAAAAAAAGTATGAGTTCTATGATAAGAACTCATACTTTTAATTAATCTTCTAGCGGGCGGAATTCATGAACCCAAACACGCATTTGCGGAAGCCATGGCATCCCAGGGTGAATGCTAAGAATTGATTGCTTATACTCTTCAACCGTAGGGTAGCCCTCACGGCGCGCGTCATCATCCGTTAATTCACCTAAGCTTTGTGAATATACTCGTTCAACGACAAATCGACGTCCTTCAAGCGTCATGATTTCTCCTGGATCGGCATATCTACCATTTCTGCGGGTTGCCGTCTTTTCTCCTGCGAGCACCTTTTTAACATCAGACTCCATCGTTACTAATCGTTCAATCGAGCATGTTTTTGGGGGTAGTGTAGTGTTTTCATTTTGTTGCATAGTGTTATCCTCCTTTTTCAGGTTGCGCTTTCACTATTTTAACACTATCACTACGTTATTAAAAACACTGTTTACACATTCAAATCTCTTTTTTTATAAAAGACAAATGTCGTGACTGTAAGTGCTGCAATAAGGACGCCTGATAATAGTACAAAGATAAGCTCAAAACCGCCGCCATACATCACATTTTTAGCCTCAAAATATTTAAACGGGGTAACGTATTTTAAGCCTTCTATATTTTCATTTAAATCAATCGCAACCGAGATCAGATACGTAAGCAAAAGAACCCCGGTCGCTAAGGAAGCGGCTGTTTTAGACTTCCTTTTAACCGCTGCAAGGGAGCTGCCGATTACCATAAATAACAGCTGCAAAATAAACAGCCCCGCCATTGTAATCGCAATATCACCTGTCACCACTTCACCATTGCTATATTTACCGACCAAAACAAGTGATGAAACGAATGTAACGATATTCAGGATTAAGATATTTACAAATGCAGCAAGCAATTTTGCTGTAATGATTCTATTCCTTGAAACAGGTTTAACAAATAAAAACTCAGTGGTTTTATCCCGCTCTTCTTTTGCAATAATCGTTGCCCCGAGCATGGCCGCATGAATGGTTGCCATTAATACCAAATAAATAAACAGTAATCCGTAATAACCACTTGCTGTAGAGATATCAAATTCACCTATCCCTAATACAGCAAGCAAGGATTTTGGCATTCCTGCCAGCATTTCATTCATCGGCTGTCCAGAAGAAGATAGACTTTCATATTTAACCATACCAGACGCTACCATAAGGAATATCCCGATACTCCAAAATATAAGCGATTTTCTATGTGACTTGATTTCTTTTAAAAAAATATTCATCCTTCCATCACCCTCCTTTGGGCAGCTTTATACCGTATGGATATCCTTTTTAGCATAAATGAAATAACTGATTCCAATTGCGAAAATAATGAAACCGGCGCCAGTGATTAAGAAGGAAGCTTCATAGTTAGATCGTTCCATGATATAGGCTGTGTCAAAGAATTTAAACGGGGAAAGATACCGTTTTGCTTCATCACCGGAAGTCGAGCTGAATATCCCTAAAAAGTAAAAAGCAAAAACCGTTGCCAGCGACGCCGTTAACACTGATTTTATCCTTTGAACAATGACAGAAACGATGATTCCTAGTGCGAGAAAAATCAATTGTGTAAATAAGACGGTCAATGAAAGCAGGATGAAGATGGTAACATTAAAATCTTCTGCTGCTACCTGATAGGCAAGTAGAGTGGCTGCTGCTATATAAAAAATATTAGTAATGATGATTGAAACGAGTGCAGCCAATAGTTTGTTCGTCAAAACAGCGGCACGTGTAACAGGTTTTGTTAATAAGAAGTCAGCTGTTTTTTCCCTGACCTCTTTGCTGATAATACTCGTACCTAGGTTCATTGCCTGAATCGCTCCGCAAAGAGTAACAAACGACAGTCCATAGCAATAGAAGCCAAGGATTGAAAAGAAAGTATCCATATTAATTCCGAGTGCTTCTCTTAGTGCAGCTGGATATCCTTCCAACAGCTTTCTAAATTCCTCTGTATCCTTTGTAAAAGAAGGAAAAAATGACATAAACAGTGCTGCAACCATGATTAATGATATCGTCCAGATAATAGTAGACTTCCGGTAAGCCTTTAATTCATGCAACAGTATGTTCATCGACCTTTAGGCCTCCTTTTCGTAATAATGCATAAAAATCTCCTCAAGGTCCGGCTCTTCAATCCATAGATTCGTAATTTCAACATCAGCGATTTTCCTCATAATCTCGTTAATATTCCCTTTAAATAAAAAGCTCGTAAGGTTACCTTTGAACTCCAATTTATTTACACCTGTGAGGTTGAAATAATTTGGATCGAGGACTGATTTTGTTTCTACTTTGAACTTTTTGTAGGTATTTTCTTTTAAGGTACTAATCTTTTCAACGGTAACGATTTTACCCTCTTTAATAATCGCAACACGATTACACAAGCGCTGAACCTCCGTTAAAATATGAGAGGAGAATAGAATCGTAGCACCTTTTCTATTCTCCTCCTCAAGAAGCTCAAAGAACTTTTGCTGCATAAGAGGGTCTAATCCACTCGTCGGTTCATCTAGAATAATTAGCTTTGGCTCATGTAGCAGTCCTTGAACAATCCCGACTTTCTTTTTATTTCCCAGTGAAAGGTCATCGATTTTTTTTGTGAGATCTAAATCCATAATCTCAGCCAACTCTTTTATTCTCTTACTGCAATCCTTTTTATAAAAACTAGCTGAATAGTTTAATAGATCCTTCACCTTCATGTTGTCATAGTAAAATACTTCAGATGGTAAATAGCCAATTTCCTTTTTAATTTCGGGAGTAAATTGAACGGAATCCTTTCCAAAAATAGTCGCACTGCCGCTGGTTGGATAAATGAGTGATAAAAGCGTCCGAATGGTGGTCGATTTTCCCGCACCATTTGGACCGATAAAACCAAAAATCTCGCCTTCCTCAACGTTAAAGCTAATGTCGCTAATCCCTCTTGATGTGCCGTAAGTCTTTGTTAGATTCTTAATCTCAATCACATTCATCGTCACTGCCCCCTATTTATAAAAGCATTTAATGAAAATCTCAAAATACTCTTCTGCTTCTAGAAAAAGTTTTTCATAATCAATCTTGTGACCAGGAACCATTTTCGCTTTGTGGAGCTCCTCATCACTCATTTTTTCAAACGTCCAAGATATAATCTTTAAGATCTTTTGAACATCCACGTCATCCCTAAATTTTGAGAGGTCAATCCCATCATAAATAATCCCAATATTAACAGCGTTAAGTTCCTGTTTCTTTTTTTCAAACTCATCTTTTATTTCCGGTGAGTCCTGTATAAATGCCTCTTGGATAAACATTAAGATATCTGGATATTTTGTCTGCAGGTCCATTTTGATGTGTACAGCCTGACGAAGTCTCTTAAAAAAGTCTCTTTCTGTTAAATCGACCTTTTTATAAAACTCATCAGCAACAAGGTTATAGCAATAGTCGAACAAAAAGAAAAACAACTGCTTTTTGCTTTGAAAATAATGAAAGAGCAACCCCTTTGAAATTCCAGCTTCCTTTACGATTTCATTCGTTGAGGCGCTATCATATCCTTTCTGGGCAAATTCCTTAATTGCTGCATTTATTATGCGGTCCTGTTTTTCCGAATACAGGCTTAAAAATTTCGAAAACATACTGGCTGGCCCCTTTCGATTAATTCATTGACCAGGTGAGTCAACTACAGTTTACTCCCGTTGACTCACCCGGTCAATATTAAACAAGTTATATTTTCTACAAAATTATGAAGTTTATTTTTAGGGGCTGGGATGTGCTAGGATACGGATGGAGGTGAAAAATGAAAGAACATTCTGACTCAATTGCGTTAAAGGGCTTGATTGCTGCCCAAAGTATGCTTCATTACGCATCCAATGGTTTCTGTACTAGCTTCAAAACAATCTATGATTGAGGCTGGTATCGGTGGGGAGCAACGAGTGGCAGAAGTCCTAGGAGATATCAGTTTCCATTCAGAAATAACATTTTCCACGACTTATCACTTTCCACAGCAAGGAAAGAGGCTGGATACGTCTACATTTAACTGGCTATCTGCTGAACTACTAAGGTGTCATCAAACATACATTCCGAAACCCATTTGTGAATCTTATCAAATTCCATTACGTGATGTTCAACCAGGAGTGAGGTGTTTATCATCCCTATTGTAAGGCGAACAATCATTTAGCTCACAAGCCGACTCTGGTCGAGTGGTTTTTAGTCGTGAAGAGAACCATTACCAATCGGGAGTGTCGTGAGTTTTTGGGTGTGGACATTTACACTGCCAGAAGGATATTGCAGAGCTTACCTCTTTAAAACAATAGGTACATTTCCGTAACAGGTCCTTTTTCATGGACTTTAAAAAGTACCCTCTAAAATAGGCACCTTCGTATCCGGGAGTATTTTCAAATCTCCTTATCGGAGAGTATTCTCCAATCTGAGAGTAAGGCCTCTTATCTGAGAGCTTTTGCCCCTTCCACAAACAAAGACATCACCACACACATCCCATTTCCTCCCAACCCCATCAACGTGCTATTATTAGGTTGTAAAATTGATAAGGGGAGTGCTGCAAAAGTGAAGAATGAAATTATTGAGAGGTTTACTTCCTATGTTAAGGTGGATACGCAGTCGAATGAGAGCAATGAGAGCTGTCCTTCTACACCTGGACAACTCACGTTAGCCAACATGCTCGTTGAGGAGTTAAAGTCAATTGGAATGCAAGAGGTAACAATCGATGAAAATGGGTATGTGATGGCAACCCTCCCGTCCAATACGGATAAGGATGTACCAACGATAGGCTTCTTAGCTCACGTCGATACTGCAACCGATTTCACGGGCAAGAACGTGAACCCGCAAATCATTGAAAACTATGACGGGAATGATATCCCTCTTAACCCAAACGTCATCATGACAACAAAGGATTTCCCAAGCCTGCCTAGTTATAAAGGGCATACGCTAATCACCACGGATGGTACTACACTGCTAGGTGCAGATAACAAAGCTGGGATCGCTGAAATCATGACCGCAATGTCTTACCTAATTCAACATCCAGAAATTAAGCACGGTAAGGTTCGCGTTGCGTTTACGCCGGATGAGGAAATTGGCAGAGGTCCACATAAGTTTGACGTTGCGGCCTTCAATGCCAAATACGCTTACACCGTAGACGGTGGTCCTCTAGGGGAGTTAGAATACGAAAGCTTTAATGCTGCGGCTGCTAAAATCACAATCAACGGCACCAATATCCATCCTGGCTCAGCAAAAGATAAAATGGTGAATTCCATGAAGATTGCCATGGAACTACATAGCCAGCTGCCAGCCCTGGAAGCACCAGAACATACAGAAGGTTACGAAGGTTTCTTCCATCTAATTTCCTTCAACGGGGATGTCGAGCAAACGAAGCTATACTATATTATCAGAGATCATGACAAAGAAATTTTCGAAGCTCGAAAAAATAGAATTCAATCCATTGTTGATCTCCTTAATGAAAGATATGGAAAAGAAACCGTCCAATTAGAAATGAACGATCAATATTACAATATGGGCGAAAAAATCAAACCGGTTATGGAAATAGTCGACATTGCTCAACAGGCAATGGAAAGCTTAGATGTTAAACCGCTCATTAAACCAATCCGCGGCGGTACAGATGGCTCTCAGCTTTCTTATATGGGTCTGCCGACTCCGAATATTTTTACAGGCGGAGAGAACTTCCACGGAAAGTTTGAATTTATTTCTGTTGACAATATGATCAAAGCAACCAACACCGTCATTGAAATTACAAAACTTTTCGAACAAAAAGCATAAAATTAAGCCCAACTGCTCGGTTGGGCTTTTACATTTGGTAGCGATCCAATATTGAAAAGAAATCTTTTAAAAAATCATAGAAAATACTAACTGTAGGGAGCATTTTGCGTTCTCTTGGAATAATGACCCCGACCGTACGGGTAACCTCAGGCTCAATAATCGGTACCTTTTCTGTTGAACGAAGGAACCCATCCACCAGTGTCATTTCCGGAATTAATGTAATTCCAAGTCCTGCTGAAACCAAACCTTTTATTGAATCAATATCAACTCCCTCGAAAGACACCTTCTGCTGGAAACCCAGCTGCTCAAATTCTTCATCGATAATTTCCCTTAAAATATAGTCCTTAGGAAACAAGACAAAGGATTCCTCACTCAGTTGGCTTAATATTATGGTTGACTGTTTGGCTAATGGATGACTAGACGTTAATATGCCACAATATTATCTGTAAATAATGTTTTTCCCATCACCTTCTTCTCGTGTTTTGGAACAAGTCCTATGATTGTACTACGTACAGTACGGTTGCCGCCTCGCAAAACATGTTCACGTTTGGCTACTTCCATAAAGTCTTAATTCCAAAGGGTTCACCTCGACTCATCTCATTATGAGATGAATGTTATCTATTATTAATATTGTTTAGATTATTATTTAATAATAAAATAATTGATATTAATAATCTAATTATTTAAAAAAATAATCATTCCCATTAAAGAGGTGGATAGCTTGAAAACAATTGAACAGTTAAAACATGATGAACAAGGCACTGCACTTCAATATGTGGATGAAGTGTTTAATAAGGTCGTTTGTAGAAATGCTTATGAATCTGAATTTCACCAAGCAGTTAAGGAAATTTTTGACTCACTAATTCCTGTTTTTGCGAAACATCCCAAATACATGGAGCACAATATTCTTGAAAGAATCGTAGAGCCTGAAAGAGTCATTTACTTCCGTGTTCCTTGGGTTGATGATAAAGGGAAAGTTCAAGTAAACCGCGGCTTCCGTGTCCAATTTAACAGTGCAATCGGCCCTTATAAAGGCGGATTACGCTTCCACCCATCCGTAAATACCAGCATTATTAAATTCTTAGGTTTTGAGCAAATCTTTAAGAATTCATTAACTGGTCAGCCTATTGGTGGAGGAAAAGGTGGATCGGATTTTGACCCGAAAGGTAAATCAGATGGCGAAATCATGCGCTTTACACAAAGCTTTATGAACGAGCTATACAGACATATTGGACCTGATGTCGATGTACCAGCAGGAGATATCGGCGTAGGTGCCCGCGAAATAGGCTATATGTTTGGACAATACAAGAAAATCCGCGGTGCCTATGAAGCAGGTGTGTTAACTGGTAAAGGTCTTGGATATGGCGGTAGTTTAGGACGTACAGAAGCTACTGGTTACGGTACTGTTTACTTCGTAAACGAAATGCTCGCTGACAAAGGTTATGGTTTTGAAGGAAGTACGGTGGTAGTTTCCGGCTCAGGAAATGTTTCCATTTATGCGATTGAAAAAGCTACCCAATTAGGTGCTAAGGTTGTAGCTTGCAGTGATTCCAATGGATTTGTTTATGATCCGTCCGGCATTAAGCTTGAAACTGTCAAACGAATTAAAGAAGTGGAACGTAAGAGAATCAGTGAATATGTCCTTGAGCATCCGGAAGCTCAGTACTACAAAGGCTGTTCGGGCATTTGGTCGATTCCTTGTGATATTGCACTACCATGTGCAACTCAAAATGAAATTGATGAGGCATCAGCAAAGATTCTCGTTTCTAATGGTGTAAAAGCTGTTGGAGAGGGTGCTAATATGCCATCTACTCTTGAAGCCGTTGAGGTATTCTTAGAAAATGATATTTTATTTGCTCCTGGGAAGGCAGCAAATGCTGGCGGTGTAGCAGTATCTGCTCTTGAAATGGCTCAAAATAGCCAAAGACTTTCTTGGACATTTGAAGAAGTTGATGCGAAATTGCACCAAATTATGATCAACATCTATCGTAACAGTATGAATGCAGCCAAGGAATATGGCTATCCAGGCAACCTCGTTGTCGGTGCAAATATCGCGGGCTTCTTAAAAGTAGCAGACGCAATGATTGCACAAGGTGTTATCTAATAAATAGTAAGGGTGCTCCCAACGTGGAGCACCCTTATTTTATGCGGTTTTCTTAAGCCAATTCCGGCCTTCAACCAGTCTTGAAACCATCATTCCCGCACCATTATCTCCACTTTTCGTTCAGCATGGTTGCTGGCGGATCGATTAACGTAGAAATCGCCGCAATGATGGGCAGTGCCTCAGGCGGGAATCCAACCAGAATGGAAATCACAATAAGCACCAACATATTGCTTCTAGAAAACAATTCTACAAAACCTGGTACAGTAAAAGTTTTAACAATTTGTGCGACTGGATTTAACTCCTCCGCGGCTTCCGGTTTGACTAGCTTTAAATTTACGCCTTCACCGGGATTTACGAATTTTACGACAAAGTACATATATATGGCTGATACGAGACCTGTAAAGAGGAAGGTGCCAAACATTTTTCCGAATCTTTTTGCTCCATTCATATTTGCAATAGAAGAGGAAATCGTAAAGAAAATAAGCGTTACAAAAATCGTGAATAACAGATTTAAAAAGATATCCCCAATCGGCTGAAAGATTACAGCATCATCCTTCATGACCAACCCTACAATTGCTCCAATTAAAATGGATAGCAATAGTATGAAGTTAATTTTTCATTTTTTCCATGGTTTTTCTCCTTTTCTATACATATATAAGAAAATATTTGTTCACTAATTCACTATTTATTATACAATTATAATTTTATTACAATTTAATAGGAATATTTTTTTAATATGTTACTTTAAAGTTTAAATAGATTAAAATATGATAAATTCTTTTCTATGCTATAATTAGCCTAATTTCAATTTTGAAAAATAAAGGGGGAGAATGGATGGAAATCGGTTTACTTTCCATACTTGGTTTGGGATTTGTTCTTGGTATCAAACATGCTATTGAGCCGGATCATGTTATCGCTGTATCCACCATCGCTAGTCAAAGTAAAAATTTATTACGTTCGTCACTAGCTGGTGTTTTTTGGGGGATTGGTCACACTGCAACATTATTTATTATCGGAATCATCCTTATTCTTATGAAGGGTGAGATTCCGGAAAAATGGGCCATGTCATTAGAATTTTTAGTAGGAATTATGCTCGTTTATCTTGGTATTACTACTATTCTTTCCTTTAAAAATATTCATTTACATAAGCATGAACATAATGGTGAATTACATAAACATGTCCATTCCCATGAACATAGCGGCACACACCAGCACCGTCATCAGCATAAAAAAGTTTCCTACCTAAAATCTATGTTGATCGGCTTAGTGCATGGTCTTGCTGGAAGTGGTGCAATGATCGTTTTAACAATGAGTACAGTAAATAGTGCGTGGGAAGCAGCTGTTTACATCCTGATTTTTGGAGCTGGAACCATAATTGGAATGCTTTTCTTTACTACCTTAATTGGAATACCATTTGTGTTTAGTGCGAAGAAGTTTAGTTTAAATAAAGCCCTTACCCAGGTTACAGGTGTGATAAGTACTCTGTTTGGTATCTACTACATGTACAACTTAGGAGTAACCGAAGGCTTATTTAAACTCTGGATTCAATAATGAATTGAAAATGGACCCAATACATTGGGTCCATTTTTCTATTTATTCATACTGGCTAGAAATCCACCCAACAGGTCATCTAAATCAGGCTCTTCCTCAACCTTTTCCTCTTGTATCAAAGGTTTTGCATTTTCCCAATCAAACTCATCTAAGTCATCATCCATATCAGATAAATCGATTGAAGCAGCAATTTCCTCTACAACACGATCATTTTCTGAGTAGGAATTTATATCAAGTTTCTCAGGAAATACTTCTTCTTGCAGGTATAAAGCTTCATCAATATCGACCGATCTGCTATTTAAACTTGCAAGCAGAGAAGTGGAACGAACAGGATCTGATATCAATTGATAGATAATACTCCCTAACAATGCTTCAGAATGTTCATGCTTCAACCAGTCGCGTTGTGCTTTCGTCAGCTTTTTTGGCAGAGGAACGGTAATCATCTCGCGTTCTCTTGCATTTACGTTACCGACACCTTCCATCACAAACTCAGCAATTTTGCTAGAAAAATTTCTTCTTTCGGTTTCCTTTAATTTTTGCAGCTGCTTAATTAAATGGTCAGGTGTATCAGAAGGGACACGGAAGGAAATCGCCTGTCCCCGCTGAATTTCATTCGATCCAGCTTTTTTCATTTTATCACCCTATTAATTCGTAACAGGTTTTTTAGGTTGTTCAACCTTTGGTTTCTCTGCTTTTCTAACAAAATCTTGGATCAGCTTATAATAGGCATTTGCCATCATCCAAATACTCTCTTTTTCATCCTCAAAGAAATCAATATTAAAACCATCAAGATTATTATTTAATGTTTTAAGATAATCCTTTAAAACAGTTGCTCCGCCGCCCACAAAATAACAGATTTCTGTTTGTGAATTCTTTGACCAAACATTTCGTAATAAACGATATTGCTTCTTAGCTAAGTCTAGTAGAATGCGGTCAGTTATATCATGAACACTTGTTCTGCTTCCTTTTACCATGATATGATTACGGTCGTTTTTCTTGGTGATGATTTCAACAACATCACGACGGCTGTCTAGTTCAACACCGTGCTTTGTTCTAATTTCTTCACGGATTGCTTCTAATGATTCTGAAACTCCAAGATTAAAGCCTTGTGCCTTATCATCATCTACATTGCGGTTTTTAATAACGGCGATATCTGTTGATAATCCGCCAATATCTTGAATCAAGATACGCTTATCGATTAAGTCCTTATTAATGATTTTTGAGTTATTATCCATTACTAGATTTATATAAGCAGCAAATCCTTCAGGATATACCTTGATTTCATCAAACTTGATATTCACTTTTAATCCTTGATATTTTGGTGTAACTAGAAATTCAACTTGATGAACGGATCCTATTAACTTCGAGCGATACCCAGCGTCCTTGCCTTCTTTAACCTCACGAAGGGGGAGACCTGTTCCAAGTGTATAATTTGCATCAATGACATTTTTCGTTTGACGGAAATTATTCTTATTTCCTTCCTTCACAGCGTCCAAAGCCAATGTAGTAAATAGCAAAATTAACGTTTGATCTTCTTCAGACTTACTGCTGCCAGGATCTAATTCAGTACCATTGTTACTTTTAGTTGCTAGATTTCCCACACGATAAATGACGTTATTCTCCTTTAATGCAGGAGAGTGCACTTTTACATGGATACCATCAAGTGGATTTTTATCATCTAATTCTTCTATTCCAATTACAGGGCGGTCTTCCGTGTCCCTTGCGATAATATTAGGGATATTAAGTTCATATTCTAGTTCTCCAAAAATCGCCTTAATTGAATCATTTCCAACGTCAACGGCTGCAATTCTAGTATTATTCAAAATTGTCATCCTTTCATTCTCTTATTTTAGAAGTAAATGAAGATATGTATCTAGCTTCTCTATTATAAGAGTATAGAAGATTGGTAGATTCATCAATAATCTGAGCAAAAAAAATGAAAATGTAAAATTGTAAACATTATGTAATCGTTGTACACATTTTTGTATACAACAATCACAAACTTGTATACATTGCTTAACAACGGCATGTACACAGGTTTGTATACACGTAAACATTTTTGTAAACGTAATGTATACAAGATTGTAAACATGTGTACGATTCATGTAAACACGTATACGTTTCTCGTAAACAAAAAAAGACCCTCATTCAAGAGAGTCTATTCCTGCTCCGTACGTTTTTTACCCACTTCTGTTACAGCAAAGGTTCGTACCATTTTCTTAATTTTTTCAGGCTTTCGGAACCTTAATGCAGACCAGTCATCGTCAATCGCAATTTGTCGTACTGGCTCAAAGCCTTCTTCAGAGAGCATACCTGTTACAGTTTCACGGCTGCAATCGGACCCTTTATAGGTTTTAGATGATTTCTTTGGATAGCAGAGCCATAGTAAACCATCCTCACTTAAATAGGTTACCGCATTTTTCGCGTGTGATTGAAGTTCTAGATTACTTGTTCCAAACACTTGAACAAAATCATACTTCTGTAGCTCAGCCTGTTCATGTACCTCCCCTTCAAACGCCGCCTTAATATCATCATAAGACTTTGGTGCATTGATAACTAAAACTGGCTGCCCTTGATCCTTAAAATTCAACTTTTTTAATACAGGAGCTGCTTCTGTCATGAATATTATCTTCCTCTCATTCTATACGTTCTCTAACTTAGTATACACAAGCTGTCAGAACATTATAATAGTGTCTCCATCTTCCTATATATATTTCTATTAATCAAAACTAAAATAGCTAAAAAATGCTAGAAATTAGGTATTTCGCCTCCCTAAACATATAAAAAATTAGGCATTTTGTTTCTACTTCACATCTGATAATTCTGATATATTTTAATTCTCAAATAATTTTAGGAGTGACGCTCATGTTAAAAGTACTATCAAAGACCGGTCTAACTCTAGCATTAGCTGGAAGTATTGTGGCAGCAGGCTTTCAACCTACTGAAGCCCCAACCACAACAAAAAGTACATACAACCTAAGTCCAGCAGAATTCGTTGGAGCCGCCCCAGAGTTAGCTGCAAAGGCAAAGGAACTGGGAGTCGATTTATCTAAGGTTGATCCTGCAGAGAAGGCTAATATAGGAACTAAGTTCCAGGAGCCTGGTGACAACCACGTAGCATATAAAGCTGCTACAGGAGATGTACCTGTTCTAGTAATCCTAGCGAAATATGCAGATGGCGATGAGCCAGTTGGTGACTTAGAAGGACAAGTTCCCGCACATTATTATGAAGACTTAATTTTTGGTACAGAATATAATCCATATGAATTAGACGCATTCAAACAATATGCTGAATATAACGGTGTTAAGGCTCCAACAGATCGTACAATGCAAAATGCTTATAAAGAGTCTAGTAATGAAAGAATTAATTTAGTTCGAAAAGAAAACACTGAATTTGTATGGGTAGAACTTCCTAAAGGCGCTTCTTATTATTTAGATCAAGAAGGAAAGTATGCTGAAAACGGTAAGTATGTACTAGGCAACGTAAACGGAGATGCTCACACAGGAGAATTCGTACGTGACCTATTAAAAGCAGCAGATGACCAAATTGACTTTTCAAAGTATGCTGAAAACGGCGAAGTTCCAAACGTTTTCGTTGTTCATGAAGGGACAGGAGCTGAGTGGAGCCAAGACCCTGCACAATTCTGGTCCCACAAATGGAGTCTATTAAGTGCATTATACTATGGTAAATACTATGAAACTGGTAAACCTGCAGATGTTCATGCTGGTATGAGTCAAGGTGCTTGGATCAATAAGACTGTTGCTGAGGATATGACATATGATGGCGTAGTTGTAAATAACTACAATATCCAGCCTGCAATTGGCGGTAACGTTGCTGGATTCAATTTAACAACTGGTACCTATGATGAAGCTTCTAAAACAGGTCCATATCCTGCACAAGCTGGGGTATATGCTCATGAATTTGGACATGCTTTAGGTCTTCCTGATTTCTATGATACTGTCTATACTTCTGAAGGTGTTGGAAACTACTCAATGATGGCAGGTGGCTCTTGGATGCGTTATCCTGATAACGGGGCTTACTCTGGTAACTCACCAACTCATTTTGATCCATTCTCAAAGGTTTTCCTTGGATGGGCAGAACCTATTAATGTAACTCCTACGGATGGCGTCAAGGAGATTACTTTACCGGCTATTAATAAAGCGGATGCAACAAATGGAATTGTAAAAATGGAGGTTCCTGGTTCTAACGGAACAGAGTACTTCTTATTTGAAAACGTACAGCAAGATGGCTTTAATAAAGGATTAATCCGTCAAGGTGCAGATTCTCACGGACTATTAGCATGGCATGTCGATGAAAACATCATCAACTTATACCAAACAGCTGGTTTCCGCCCAAACAACGTTGAAAACTGGATGAACAAACGCTTCCAGTTTAATCAGTCAGAAACAGCAAGCGACGGCACTGTTGTTACCCATTATGGTTTATCCCTTCTTCAGGCCGATGGAAAATATGACTTAGAAAAGAACCTAAACCGCGGTGACGCTGGAGACTTCTTTAAGACTGGTGCGATGATTACTCCAAACTCTTCTAATGTTCATACTGGTTCCTACTACTTCTGGAAGGGCTATAGCGCTACTCCAGCAGACTCTGGAATTCATGTAACCGATATAAAAGAAAATGCTGATGGTTCTATCACAGCTAAATTCTATTATAATTTTAATGAAGGCA
>JAPSKD010000214.1 GCA_031177865.1 Bacillus sp. (in: firmicutes)
AGAAGGCTTGTTTGTACTCGAGCCCGACCAGTCAACAGGCAAATGGGGTAGTGTAGATGCCGAGGGTGAGTACATCACCGCTGCCTTGAAAGTAATGGAAGAAAGGAAATTTTATTCCACCCATGGTGTTCACTACATGGCCGGGTACGGTTCTGGCGGAACGGCCTTGCAAAACTATGTAGCCAACAACCCGTTGTCTGTAATTAGCACCGTGTTTATTGATACTGAAGATCTAAACAATCTGGAAGAAATAGGTGCACAGCAATTTACTTTCAGCCCAAAGTTTTCTGAAACCGGCTTAGATTCTCGTTTTACTTCTGTTTCTTACAATGAAGTGCCTTTACCTGTCTGGTTTGTAAATCAGAAGGCGTCGAACATTTCCAATCTCCTTTCGTACTGGAAGGGAGCCAACGATGTTGTCCAGCCTGAAAGAAATGGAAATGGGGTTGGCAACCAGAAAGGCGTTTTGGAATCCAACAGGAATGGAGGATTTGGAGAGGTATATTCCCAGAGGGAAGATTCTAATAGGATAACCACATGGTATAGCGATCCAGTTTCGAAGGTTGCTCTTCTTGAGAAGAAAGTCAGATATGAAGATAAACAGTTTACTAGGCAAGTTTATCAATTCCTGTCCTATTACACTCGTTATGACAATACCACGGTTTTCGGAAACGTGCTTGGGGTAAGGCCGAATTACGAGAAGCTGGGCATTGATATTAAAAACATGACTGTTATTGAGAGTGACGGCCAGGTCTGGAACCGTGAGTACATGGTGTATGTACCGAAGAATTCCAATAAGATCTATCCTGAGGGAGCTCCAGCAGTTTATGTTTTTCCGGGCGGCAGCCAGCCTAACAGGCTTTTCTTTGATGCGACGCGCTGGTGGGAGATTGCGGATAAATACGGATTTATAATTGTCGTACCTTGCTCACAGTATTCCGCCAATCCCGATACTCCGCTGGAAACTAGATGGAACTATTTAAATACGGATCTTGATAAGAGAGCCGATGACTTCGAATTCGTTAAAAAGTTAATCGCTCAAGTCGATTCAGACTACAACACTGATCCTAACAGACGATATGCCGCCGGGCACTCAAATGGCTTTATGTTTGGAAATGCCATTGGTTACAGAATGCCGGAGTATTTCACTGCTATTGCCGGTTCAGGTGCTACCTCGAATCCAATATCTGACAGCGCCAGTTCAGTACTGCCTATCCATGTGAATTGGGGAGAAAATGACAATAGCAGTTACAACCTTTCGCAGCCAGGAAACCTAAGAAATGTTGTCTCGTACTGGCTTGACAGAAACGGCCTTGGCCATATTGACGCTCCTACGGATGTTGAATATGGTATCGGGATGCTTCAACGGACAACGATGTACAGCTGGGCCAATGAGCAGGATATCCCTCTGGTACAATACAGTGTTACTGCAGCAAGAAACCACAATGTCAGTGTAGACAGCCTTTGGACATTCTGGGAAGAATGGTTCTCTAAGTGGACAAAGGATAAAGAAGGAAACCTTTACTATGAAGGACAGTTGGTTAAGTAAATTTTAACGATCCTGACAATGGTAATGAAAAATAAGAACCGTCGATCAGGACGGAAAAAAGTATGCAGGATACGATAACGGGGAGGTATGGTTGTGTTGAGAAATCTAAAAAAATCTAAGTTTTTCTTAATGTTGTTGATAGCTGTCATGTTGCTTCCAAGCTCTTTTTATGCATCCACACAGAACGAAAATAAAAAGGTGCTAAAAGGGGATTTAATGAGCAAAGCTGAATTTGTCGGGAAGATTTCCACCTATTTCGCCTGGCCGCATTCAAGTGATTACAACGATATTTGGAAGGCTCCTCTTAAGCAATTTAACGATGTGAAAACTACAGATCAATACGGTAAAGAAATTGAGGCTGCTTATGAGGAAGGAATCATAAATCCTGATACTGAGGGTAACTTCAATCCTAACAACCAGATCTCCCGCCAAGACGCTGCGGTTATACTTGCCAATGTGTTTAAAATTACTGAGTCGGACAATGCGGCCAAATTTTCAGATTACGAAAGTATTAGTCAAGAAGCAAGGGGCAGTGTAAATGCACTGGTAGAATGGGGCTTCATGTCTGGAAGAACGCCTGATTTGTTCAAGCCAAATGAACCTATTAAGAGGTCGGAAGTTGACAAGATTTTCAATAATATAACCAGCAAGATAGTTACCCCCGTTCAAGCATTACCGAAACAAAATGCTGTCGCCCCAAGACGTTATGTGAAGCTGTACACTCCTACTCCAGGCGCTACCATTTACTATACGACAGACGGATCAGAACCAACGACTTCCAGTAAAGTATACACAGTTGAATCCACGGGACACATTAATGAAATGCTGAATAATAGTCAGCTGCCTGAGCGAACAGTGGTATATAAGGCCATCGCAGTAAAAGACGGAATGGTAACAAGTCCTGTTCAAACTTTTACTTGGCATCTTTATCGTCCTGTCATTGATGAGTTCCAGCACAAACTGATTAAGGAAAAAACCAGCACCAGTCCGGCAGTATATCAACTTTATAACGATTCGGAATCTGTACGCCCAATGGCTTGGTATATCGAAGGTCAAGACAAGGGTATCCTGTTCGATGCATTACAGACTAGGGCCGATGCGAAAAACCTGAAAGAGTATATCGATGAAAATATTGCTAAAAAACCTTATTCCGTGGTCGTCGGGCACTCCCATGGGGATCACATGGCCCAGGCACCAAACTTTGCAGATGACCACGACATCTATGTGAATGAACGCGGATGGGCTTCTATTAGTTCTGTCCTAAATCATCCGGAGGATCAGGCTAAAGTTAAAAATATTGATGAGGGCGATATTATTGACATAGGTGGTAGTAAGCTTCACGTGTATGCCCTACCAGGGCACGACCACAGTGATATCATCCTTCAAGACAAGCAAAATGGATTGATATTCGCGTCTGATATCTACGGCTGTACTAGAGCAGGTTCTGCAGACAATGTAGCTGTAATGGGAGTAAAAACAGACCTTTTCCTATCCCTTGTTCAGCAAACCTATTCTAATTTCAAGAAAGACGGCGGCAAAATTACTCAAATATTTACTGGACATGATGAATCATCACTTGAGGCTAGTCATCTAGGAATCTACGAAGCTGCCTTGCAGCAGGTAATTGATAAGGGTGAAGCAGGCACTACTCCAACTTTGCGCGGTAATAATGATGCCCCTAACAGCCGAACAACTATTATTGGTGATATGTGGAAGGATGGCACTAATTGGGTGGCCATCAAGCTTCCTGGTATAAAGGGAGACAATACAGAGTATCTGACTTCATCACCAATAAACTATAATGGCCAAGACGGATTCATGAAATATTCCGTGCTCTCCAATATTGAAATTGAAGGAGGGAAGCTCGTTGGAAAGACGGTCCAGTGGGCACAATCAAGGTCGTTCACATGGGCAGGAAACACTATATCCGTAAACAACTCATTACCAAACAAGTTTGATCCTTGGTCATATGTTTACACGATTGAAGTGCCTAAGTCTAATGATAGCCTAACGCTCATTCCGACAACTATGTCTACAATGGTCAAATCAATCAGGATTAATGGCAAAAAAGTAGATTATCGTTCAAGAACAACTATACCTGTCTCTGACGGTTCCGTTATCACCATTGACATAATAGCACCGGATAAAGTTACAACTAGTACTTATACGTTCACGGTAGATAAAAAATAACATTTATGATGGTTCATCGATGGGTAAAGCAAAGTAAGTGTCTATTGGCGGCCGGCACTTAAAAAAAAGCTTTGCCCATCACTTAAAAATACCTGAAGATTAAACAAAAAGTAGATCGGGGGAGTAATGGAGTGAAAAGTAAAAAACTATTTTCTGTGATTGCTGCTTCACTAATGTTATCGGGTACAGTCATACCAGTTTCAGCAGCATCTAATAACGCTGCAGATATAAAACAAACACAACTAAGAGCCATTTCACTAGATGGAATGGAAAAGCCCTCCATCGATATCACAAAGGGAAACAAATTGCCATTGACAGGTTATTTCACCCGTAATGTTACAGTTGGTGAGAAGACTCGATCGGTTAAGATTTACGTAGCACCGGATACAACCGTACGCGATTACTTCACGGTCATTGCAGCACCGGACGGCATGTCTACAGAAGAATTTCTAAAGAAAAGCGGCTGGCTGGACATTGCCAATAAAAAATCAGAAGGTTTGTTTATTCTTGAGCCAGGTGAAGGTGGCTGGGGAACTGCTGAAGAAGAACTTGCTTATATCAACGAAACGTTCAAAATCATCAGGGATACCAAATATTACAATACCTTTGGTCTTTTCTATCTTGCAGGATATGGTAAAGGAGGTACAGCACTCCAGGCATGGGCCATGGAAAACCCGTTATCTGTAATCAGTTCCACCTTTATTGAAACGAAAGATCTGGATACAGATTTTATGGAAAAAACTGGTGCGAAAACATTCACTGAGAATAAAACTATCTCCTACAGCGAGGTTCCGGTACCAACTTGGTTTGTGAACAAGGATTTACATTCAGTGAAAAATCTCATTGAATATTGGAAAAAAGCAAATGACACCGTTGCTAAAGGTGAAATCTCAGCAAACAGCGCTATGGGCAGTACAGTCTTTATGCAAAAAGCAGATTCCAATAATATTGTTACCTCTTATAGTGATGTCCGCTCTCAAGTAGCGGTTTTTGAAAAAGGGGGCAATGGAGTTTATAGTAAAGGTTTTACACAGAAAGTAAATGATTTCCTCTCTAATTATACACGTTATGACAGTACTACTATTAACGGAAATGTTCTCGGCGATAGACCTGATTATGAAGCAATGGGTGTAGAAATCAAGGAAATGGATCTGGATGGTTATAAACGTGAGTATCTAGTATACGTACCAGAATCCGCCCCTAAGGAAAATATTCCTGCAGTATTTGTCCTTGCCGGAAATACACAAACTGCCCGCGTATTCTTCGATGCCAGCCATTGGTGGGAAGTGGCTGACAAATATGGGTTCATGCTTGTGATGCCAAGTGAGCAATACAATTCCTCTACTGAAGTGACCTGGAATGTAAATTACGCTCCGAATAAGCAAGACGACTTCGTATTCCTTGAAGAGGTCATTAAACAAATCGATAAAGATTATAATGTAGATCCTGGAAGGCGTTATCTTACTGGTCAGTCTCTTGGTTCCATGTTCACTAATTATGCAACTGCAGTAATGCCAGAATACTTTGCCACTGTCGGGTCCACTTCCGGGCCACTTTTGAGACCACTTGAAGGAAAAACCGACAAAATGCCGGCCTACTTGCTCTTTGGTGAATATGACATTTGGAGCTGGGATTTTACTAGAAATGGTCAAACCAAAAATACAGTAGAATACTGGCTTAATAGAAATAAGCTAGGTGGTTTCGACGACGCCGTAGTGACGACAAAAGATAGATATAAAACGTACACCTGGTACGATGAAAATGATATCCCAATGTACAAATATACCCAGACGAAGGATAGAGCCCATAACTTTATCGTGTCTGAAGTGTGGGAATTATGGGAAGAATGGTTTTCACATTGGAAAATGGACGAAGATGGAGTCCGTCACTACATTAAAAACCAGTAAGACTTTCAATTTTCGTGCATTTTGTTCCTCTTACAATAGTCCTGTAAAATGGTGAAATAATAAACAAGGGTTTAGTTCCTTCTTCTAACAGTAACTTTGAAAGAAAGCCCCTAGAAAAAGATCTCTCTTGGGGCTTCCTAATGTCATTTCTTAATTATAAATAAAGCATGATCTTATGATGGGGGGACACACCATGTCTTTTTACGGTAAAATGTTTAGTACTTTGGGGTATGAAACTTTGAGGGTATTACTAGGTGTAGATGAAGAGCCTTTGATAGAAGAAGAAAAAATGCAATTAACTCATTTAATAATACTGATGGAAAATAATCCAGACCTTAAGGGCAAAGTGACAGAAGTGATCAACAGTAATTTGGACGATCAAAAAAAATTAGAAATGCTATTTGCCCTTGAAAAAAAGGCAAGAATAGATTAAATTTTAAGAAAGGTGAAAAAAGTAAAAAAAATTAATGATTTCTTTAGGAAAGAGTGCTATTTTATATGAACGGAAGGGTCTCGATTAGAGAAAAAAGTATTGTTATCATTGGATTTATGGGAGTGGGAAAGACGACGGTTGGGGAATTGGTTGCTAAGAAACTTTACCGGACTTTTATTGACATAGACAGAGTTATTGAGGAAAAATTTGATGGTCCTATTGTTAAAGTATTTGAACAGATCGGTGAACAGGCATTTCGGAAATTAGAAAAAGAAGTTATTATGGATATCTGCACTCAAAGACTTAAAGTAATTTCTTTAGGGGGTGGAGCTTTTTTACAAGATGAAATACGTAAAATTACATTAGAAAATTGTATTGTCATTTTTTTAGATATTACATGGAAATTATGGAAAGAACGACTCAATATCATTATTGATAGTAGACCGGTATTACAGGGACTTACGATGGAAGAAATTGAAGATTTGTTTAATAGGAGGAAGGGCATTTATACGAATCATCATTCTAGACTTGAAACGGATCATTTAAATGCCAATGAAATTGCTGATTATATTGTTGATTCGTTGAAATTATCCTATGAGCTTTATGATCCTAATTAAAAAACGTTTCTTACACTTTGTAAGAAGCGTTTTTTGTTTTTCTCCAATGCAATTGTTTGAAAGATTTCTTGTAGATGTTTATTTACGGTACAGTGGCTTTTACAGGAGCAGTATTAGCTCCACTGTTTGTCCGTTCACAAAAGCCAAGGAATCAAATGCTCCAAAGTGATTTATGAACCACAATTAATTATGCGGTTGACATATTACATATTATCATTAATAAAATACAGGTGTCTCCTTGTAGGAAAATTACATGGAATTGTGACACTTTTTTATGCCATGGATTGAAGGCTGCAACTTAAATTGATTTTGAGTTTCGCAGATAAATTCTTACTTTCGCAGATATATCTTGAGTTTCTTAGATTATTTACTTAATGGTCTGTACTCTTACATACAATGTGTAATCTCTTATTTAACAGTTTGTAAGCTGATGAAGGCATTAGAATTCAAATACAATTATCTTATCGAATTACTCATTGACTTTATAAATCAATAGAGTCAGTTGGTAATTAAGAATTTTAACCTAAAAAAATTTTATGGAATGAGGGTGATGGTAATGGATTTTGGAATTTTTTTACCGATTGCGAATAATGGCTGGATCATTTCTAAGAATTCTCCGCAGTACATGCCGACATTTGAGTTAAACAAGGAAGTAACAATAAAAGCTGAGAACATGGGGCTGGATTTTGTTCTATCCATGGTGAAGTTTAGGGGCTATGGAGGGGAGACCGAGCATTGGGATTACGCGATGGATTCATTCAATATGATGGCGGGATTGGCAGCTGTTACAGAGAGAATAGGTATCTATGCAACGGTACAGCCTCTCACTCTCCATCCTGCAATGGCGGCAAGAATGGCTGCAACAATCGATGATATTAGTAATGGACGATTTGGTATGAATGTGGTGGCCGGCTGGAATAAATATGAATATTCGCAAATGGGCTTGTGGCCTGGAGATGAATTTTATAATGACCGTTATAATTATGCCGAAGAATGGTTAACGGTGGTAAAAGGCTTATGGGACAATGGCCGTCTCACCCATAAAGGGAAATACTTTGACTTGGATGATTGTCTCTGTCAGCCGGCTCCCGTCAATAAATCGAATCCTCCCATTGTTTGTGCAGGGATGTCAGAAAAGGGTCTCCGTTTCACAGTAAAGCATTGTAACGTTAATTTCGTTGCAGGAGATCTGGAGCAAATAACCTCTGTAAGTGCAAAAGGAAAGCAGATTGCGGCAGAGATGGGGAAAGAAATCAAAACGTATGCTTTATATACCCTAATCGCAGCTGATACGGATGAAGAAGCACAGTCTATTTATCAGCATTTTATTGACGGAACCGATCAGGATAGTTTCTCGGGCTTACAAACCGCAAGAAGTAACGACAAGGCAGGATCGACGACTGAAAAATTGCTCGGGGATATTTATCTGGCTCCTACACTTACTGGTGCACCTGAAACCATTGTTGATTTTATTGAACACCTATCAACGAATACAGAGGTCGATGGTTTGTTATTTGCCTTTCCTGACTTTATTAAAGACACGGATTATTTTGAGGAAAAGATTTTACCTCTAATAGAAGCAAGGGGTTTGAGAAATAAAGTCATTCAAAAGATAGAAGCTTAAAGAGAAGGGAGTGGACGTCTGACAGTGGAAAAAAAGATGAGAATTACCGGGGTTCAATTAGGAGCATACCAGCAATCATACGAAAAAAATATGGAACAGATCCTATCATTTTCAAAGAAAATCATAGATTCAGAGAAACCAGACCTTCTAGTCTTCTCTGAGTTAATGACGGCGCCTTATTTTGCTGCCGTCCCAACACCTGATGATAAATTCTTTGAGTATGCTGAATTTATGAACGGTCCTACTGTCGGAACGGTGAAAGAACTGGCTGCTAGAACGAAAACCCACATCGTTGGAACTTTTTTTGAAAAAGAACGAGTGAATGGTTCCATGCATTATTACAATACGGCCTTTGTTTGTTCTCCGACCAGAGGGGTAATTGGGCGCTACAGAAAAGTGCATATACCAAAGGTAGCTGTAGAAAGTATGAAAACGGATGAAAAGTATTATTTCGAAGGGGGGACAGAGTTTCCTGTCTTCACATTAGATAATGGGTTCAGACTGGGAATACTCATTTGTTTCGATCGATCTTTCCCTGAAGCATGGAAGGCCTTAACCCTTCAAAGAGTCGATTTGATCGTGGTACCAACCGCTACCTACGGATTTCGAAAGGATTTATATGTCGAGGAATTGAGAGTAAGAGCATTAGAAA
>JAPSKD010000215.1 GCA_031177865.1 Bacillus sp. (in: firmicutes)
CTTCCAAGCACCGGTACGTTCTTCTTTTTTAACAGTCAGCGTCTTACCTTCTGGGAAGTAGTAGCCAATATCAGCCCCTAGGACATTCCCTTCAAGAAAAGCCCATTTGGCATCCATCGAATGGTTTTGATCACCACCGCTTAAATCCAGCGTTTCACCATTGATGACCAGTTGATTGGAACCATCATTTCGAATCTTTCGGTTTTCGACAATCGTTTCGACATTCCGGTCTTCACTGCTGCTTATCCCTGCACCAAGGGCAATGATTTCGTTATCGAACATAAACCATGACTTTTTTGCAACCAACGAACTATTCCAAGCATCATAAGACATTCCCGCCGTACCAAAGTTCTTGAGCGTTGAACCTCCAGTCCATGACTCCGGTGACCTGTGCTCACCACTTCCGTCCGCCCGTCTCATCGTATCCACTGTTGTCCCTGGCATTCGGTAAGGATCCACCGTCGGCCAGAAATCACCGCTATATTGAGCAAGATCGGCATTATACAAGTAGGTCATCCCTTCTCCGGTATACCAGCCCTTGCGGTTTTCATCATTCATGTCTTCATAATTTTGAATCCTGTTTGAATACATACTGATACCGAACGCATAGCCTGGTTTTCTGTGGACAACACGGTCCATGGAGGCGAAAGTCTTATGAAAATCAAGATCTCCGCGAGGCCTAACCTCTTGTTTTTCTAAAAGCTGCTTCGCAAGAGTGATATCGCGGAAGTTACCCGCGTTCTTAAAATAATCCAAGTAACTATCTTCTTGAAGCCAGTATTTTGCCATCCGATTATACTTCTCTGCATATGGCTCTGGAGCAAATTGTGCCATTCGAATCACACTTTTGATAATAGTATGACCAGCCTGATGATCCTGAAGGAAATTACGTGAAATTGCTCTTCCTCTCACCATATCCATCAAAGCACCTTTATACATAAATGGTTCATATGCATTTTCAATCCAGTCATAAACATTGGTAACCTTAGGGTCGGTCACTTTCCATGCAGAATCACTTAAGAGTTCGAGCATGTCAGTCAAGCCTTCAATTAATACAATGCCATATGACCCGTTATAGGCGATATTCCCATGCTGCACGAAGGAGCCATCTTCATAAAAACCGTCTCCTTCAGTCACGTTTTCAAAGGTTTGACTAAGTGCATCCCGTGCAGCAGCAATTTTCTCGGCATCCTTCACAATCACGCCTCGCACACCGACTACCTTGCTGACATCAATCCGATTGGCGCCAAGAGCTTCTCGGTATTTCTCAGGAGTAGTTGCTCCTGATTTGGTTGGATCAGGCTGAAAGTGGTCCACTACGTTCAAGTAGCGATGAACCGTTTGTTGATCCAAATAATCATATAAAAGCACCATTAAACTGTTTAATTCATTCGGGACACCGATTTCCCAGTGCCACCAATTGCTATATTGAGCAATATTTTCGTTATAGCGGTTTTGATAGAGCCACTCAAGTGCCTCCGTGATGTCATTTAGCAACTGCGGATTCCGATATAGGGAGGACTGTTCATTGGTAAACGCTTTGGCCATCGTCGTTAGATTCCTGTAGCTGTCGCGAATATCTGCCGAATCATCAGTGCTTGCAAAGTCAATCCACAGGAACGAACGATCATTATTTTTAAACATCGTTTTCCAAAGGTTTTCCGCTGATTTTGTCTGGCTCTCAATCATTTCGTTCATCCACTCATTCGACGGGTCGTACGAATCAAGACCAGTCATCAAGCTTTCCCACTTTTTCCGAAGTTGATCATATTCATCCTGGACCGTATCGGTAACGATAATCTGGCTTTCACTCTTTAATCTGCCATCTTCCGTTTCTACGGTAATCACAGCTGTTCCTAGTGATTTCGCTTCAATAAGACCTTTTTGAATAGAAGCAACTGCTTCATTGGAAGAGCTCCACACCAGCTTTTCTGCATCGGCATTCGCAGGTGTGATGTTAGCCTGAAGCAAACGGACTTGGCCTGATTCAAGCTCGAGTTCCTTTGGTTGCAGGTCCAGCTCGGTTGCGGCCGGCCGTTCGATCGCATCATTTTTGATAACTTTTACGGTACTTGCGGCAGCAAGGCCGTTATCGGTAAAAGCCATAATGGTTGTCTCCCCGGCATTTACACCCGTTACTGTACCGTTATCAACTGTGGCAATCGTTTGATCCGCCGAAACCCAAGATAATTTGGAGCTGGCATCAGCAGGAACCATCTTAATATGCAATAAACCTGTTTCCTGCTCCTTGATGGTCATTTCACTTTCTTCGATAGAAATCGACGTCGCTGGCTGGATGAGCTGCAGTGAAACATCATCAAACAGGACTATTCCCGTTCCTGTTTCGAAGAAAAGCTGGACACGGATGCTATCGGCATTGGCAGGAGTCTTTACCTCCATTTTGATTTGCGACCAATCGTGAGTCCCGGTTAATCTTGAAGAGTAAAGTAAGCCAAGCTGCTGGGTTCCTTCATATAAAACAACCCTCATCCGTGCCCCTTGACCGCTGACGATATTCTCTGTCTTCATCCAGGTGCCTAACTGATACGTTTTCCCGCCCTGAACAGGTACATCCTGTGACACGGCAGCTCTAGCAGATTGTGCCGCCGCGATTTTTAAACCATACTCACCCGTACGGCTTGCATCCTTTGCAATGGATACAACGGGGCTTCCGGTTGGTTTCCATACACTCCATTTTGGTGCACCTAATTGATCCCAGCCTGATTTTGGCGCCTCCGTTTCTTCAAAACTATTATTCAATAATAAAGTTGATTCATTGGCAAAGGTGAACGGCACTTGGGCGGTCATAGCGACTAATAATGAAAGAATGATAAAAATGGACAGTCCTTTTTTTCGCATCTGCTTCATGTTTATTCGATTCGCTCCTTTTATCCTTTAATTCCCGTGTTGGCAACTCCCTTGATAAAATGGTCTTGAGCTAAGAAGTAAACAATGATGGTTGGCACGATGGCTGAAACAGCAGCAGCCATAAGTAGAGCATATTCTGTGTTGTATTCCGTAATAAAATGCTGGATCCCAAGCTGCAGCGTATATAAATGATCGGAAGTGAGATAAATTAAAGGTCCTAAGAAATCATTCCAAGAATGCATGAAAGAAAAAATAACTAGCGTCGCAATCGCTGGTTTTGACAATGGCAAAATAATTCTCCAATAGATGCCGAATTCATTAAGGCCATCAATTCTTGCCGCCTCAAGCAGCTCATCTGGAATGCTTAAGAAAAATTGGCGGAACAAGAAAACGCCAAAGGGATTGAAAGCTCCCAGTAAAATGAGGGACCAGTGCGAATTGACCAGTCCAAGCTCCTTCATCAGCATAAATTGTGGAATCATCATGACCTGATACGGAATCATCATCGTTGCAATATAGATGAAAAATAAACGGTTGCTTTCAGGAAATTTAATTTTGGCAAAAGCATAACCGGCAAGGGAACTGTTGATAATCACTAAAACCGTTGTGATGACAGCGATTTTCAATGTATTTAAGTAATAAAGATGAAATGGAACTTTTGTCCAAACATCTTTGTAATTACTCCAACGAAAGGTTTCCGGAATCCATTTAATCGGAAAACCGAAGATTTCCGATTCTGCTTTCAAGGAGGCAGAGAGCATCCAAACAAATGGCAAAACCATCATCAATGAAATGAGGATAATCGCAAGATACTTGAGAACTTGATTGATCGATATTTTTCGTGTTTTTGGTGTGGGAGTATAGACGGTAGCGTCCGTTTCCGTTGCAATATTCATTTACCACTTCAGCTCCTTTCTTTTTTCCATAGGTAGTGAAGGCAAATTAATAATTCACCCATTTTTTCTGTCCTTTAAATTGAATAAAGGAGAAGATGAGAATCAGCAGGAACAACACATACGCCATGGCAGATGCGTATCCGTACTCGAATTGCTTAAAAGCCGTGTTATAAATATCGTACACAAGAACATGCGTCGATCTTCCAGGTCCCCCGCCTGTCAGCACGTAGATTAAATCAAAGACTTTAAAGGAATTAATGACACCGATAATCATGGTGAAAAAGATGACAGGCGACAGCATCGGTAAAGTGACATGGAAAAACTTCGAGATTGGCCCAGCGCCATCCAACTCAGCCGCTTCATAAAGGTGATCAGGAATATTTTGCAGCCCTGCCAAAAAGAGAATCATATAATAGCCAACCGAATGCCAAATATAGACCACAGAGACAGATAGTAAAGCCCAGCTCGGTGAAGACAACCATCCAGGGGGATTGTCGATTCCAAACTTCATCAATGTGCCATTAATCGGACCCATTGACGGATTAAAAATCAGCTGCCAGACAGCCGCAACAGCAATCGTTGCCGTAACATACGGTAAAAAAACCGCTGTCCTGAATACTTTTACAAAGCGGATACCCCGATTTAAAGCGATGGCAATTAAGATTGATAGAAATAAGGTAATAGGCACAGAGATTAAGGTAAAAAGAATGCTATTAATAAATGAAATTCGGAAATTCGCATCATGTAATAGATTCTTATAGTTTTCTATACCTACAAACTCGATGACCCCAAAGCCATTCCATGATGTAAAACTCATAACAAAAGAGGCAATAACCGGAATGAGGATAAATAAGAAAAAACCGATGATATTAGGTAAAAGAAATGTATAAGCGACCAAACGGTTTCGTCGAATCATTGTCGATGATGATCTTCTTTCTTGCTTCATAATGTTCAGTCCTTTCTATGAAAAACTTGGCACTGCCGACTCTCATTCTAGCAGCAGTGCCTCGTATTTCATTTTTATTTGTCCGCGTACTTACTTGCCCATTCATCTTTCACACGCTTCGTAATTTCTTTAATCGCATCATCAACGGATTTCTGTTCTAGTAAAGCCAGCTCTCCTTCTTGCTTAAAGATTTGATCAACGACAATATTCTTCACTCCAGGAAGCATTGGGTATTCAGGGTACTCTTTTGTTTCCAAGAAGTAGTGGAGGTTTTCTGGTTTTTGCGTTCCATCGCCAAGGTAAGCCTTCTCAATGTCCTCATCCATATAACCAGTCAAATAACCTTCTGAAGCAAGCAGCTCCGCACCTTCTTTACCTGTCATGTATTTCAAGAACTCAAATGCTTCTTTTGGATGCTTTGTGTTTTTGTTCATCATGATGGAAACAGGTAAGGCGAGTGACGTATTCTTCGCAACACCCTTTGGATGTGGAATTGGAACAACATCCCAATCAAACTTTAACGTTCCTTCTTTTTCTGCTTGGCGAAGCTGGGCAACATGCCAATCTCCAATCATGTTCATCGCAATATTTCCTTTTTGGAAGGCTGCATTATAATGCGCTCCCGTGGTAACTTGTTCCGACCATTTCATAATGGAGCCGTCTTTTTCAAGGTCAATCCTTAATTGTAATGCATCCTTAAATGGTGCTAAGTCTTTATCAATGATAGAAGCACCGTCTTGAACAGCACTCATATACCATGTTTGTGGCCATTGCTGTAAGTAAGCGCCGTATACTTTACTTTCTCCGCTTCCACTTGTCATTTTTTTCGCTAATTCACGAAATTCGTCCCAAGTCATATCATCGCTTGGATATTCGACACCTTTTTCGTCAAACAACGTCTTATTATAGAAGAGCATCCAGTTCGATTTACGATAAGGCAGACTAAGAACTTTTCCATCTGCTTTAAAGGTGTCATACATCGTTCCGTAGCCTGCCACATCCATTTCGCTTTCTTTAATATAATTATCGAGAGGTGCCACTAATCCTGTATCAATCATATTGTCCATCTGACCTGTGAATAAATCATATCCTTCGCCGCCCGAAAGCTGCATCCGAATTTTTTCGTAATACTGTTGCTGCGGAAAGGTTTCAATAGTGATCTCGATATTTGGGTGATCCTTTTTAAAGTTCTCGTAACCTCTTTTAAAAACTCCCTCGTCTGCTGGAAATACAGCCATTTTTAAACTAACCTTTTCATTTGAATCTTTTGGTTTTTCTTGCTCGGAACTCCCTTTTTCGGCACCGCCGCTGGAACAGGCGACAAGCAGGCTAAAGCATACAAGTAAAATTCCTACTAAACTAAACATTCTTTTCATTTGTTTCTCCCCCTTTTTAATATTTTGCTATATACTTAGTGTAAGGGTTTTCAACTTTTGAAATAAGTAGAAAATTTCTTTCCCCCTTTTTACTGAACTAGGAGTGACTTCCGTGATTTTTCTCTGCTTAATTTGTATTGTTTTTTTAATCTCTTTTATCTATAAAAATTTAAATAGTCGTTCTATCTTCTTTTTATGTACCTTAACGATTGGCTGGATTATAGCTTACATTTCTTTTACACTCTACCTATCAAAATTTAATTACTATAGTATTGTTAATCAATTTATTGATTTTAGTCCAGGTACATGGAATAGCCTTGTCCTAAAAAACTTTAATACCAATACATTAATCCGGTTATTTAATGTTGGAATCATCCTTTTTTATTTTTCCTTTTTAAGCTATTCCATTTCGTTTGTCAGCAGTCTAAAAGTGAATAGAAGACAGTGGTATTTATACACGATCCTTGGTGTAATCGGTTTATTCCAATATCTTTTTTATGATCCGAGTGTAAATCTGTTGTTCCAAAATTATGCTGTGGACGCTGGCATTTTGCCGCAATACAAAAAATTCAACCACACTGCAGATATGGTCCTACAGGTATTAAATATCGCTTATTTACTCATAAGCTTTGGATTATTTATCTACAACTACATCCTCTACTACAGACTAAGATATATCCGTGCTCATACTCTATTTAATTTAATTAGCTTACTGCCGCTGACAATTGTACACCTATTTATTTTTTACTGGGCGCCATCGAACTTTGTCAGAACGACATATAGTCAGAGCTATATAAACTATTTGCAGCCTTCGATCAATTTGTATTTATTGGAGTATCGTTTTTTTCCACTCATTGCATTCTTGGCCATCGGAATTATGATTTTCAATGTTTATAAGTACAAATCGAATGAGGCACGGTATTCCAGCATTAATATCATTACAAAGAAAAAAATCGATACGGCATCCCTTGGAATTCGGGCTTTTACTCATGCAATCAAGAACCACTTACTCGCCATTCGTTCAGAATCTGAATACTTACAAGAAAAATTTGCGGATGAGGAGGAGGCGTTATATAGCTTGAAGCTCATCATGGACTCTTGTGAACAATCGTTTCAAAGTATTAATGAAGCAAATGATAAGCTGAAACAAATTACGTTAAATATCAAGACCGTTTCGTTGAATATTCCCATCGAAAGAGCCATCGAGCGCTTCCATCCTAACAAGTTACAAGTCAACATCCATTATGAAAAGCCTAATTCTCTTATAAACGTCTATATTGATGAAGATCAAATTCAGGAAGCGATTTATAATATCCTTAAAAATTCAATAGAAGCAATAGAAGACAGCAATGGCGATATTTGGGTACAGATAAGTGAAGTCGACCAATGGGGAACTGTCACGATTAGGGACAATGGTCCAGGGATTGATTCTGAAAACGTGGATGAAATTTTTACCCCATTTTTTTCAACAAAACCATCGATTACCAATTGGGGAATCGGCCTTTCGTTTTGCCACAAAGTGATTACAGGTCATGGAGGTAAAATTGAAGTCACGAGTGAGAAAGGTAAATCCACTCAATTTGATATTTTATTGCCGCTTGTAAAAAGGGTATAAAAAATACCCCTCATAAATTTTCGGGGAGCGTGATTTAATTGGAGACCATCCAGATATTAATTGCCGATGATATGGAAGCCCACCGCAGGCGGCTTGAGAGAATTATCAATAGTGTTGGAAACCTTTCGTTAGTCGCCTCTGCTAAAAGTGGATATGAAGCTGTTGCCTATGCCGCGATTAAAAAACCGGACATTGTTCTAATGGATATCGAAATGGAAAGTCAAATGGCAGGAGTTAAGGCCGCATCTGAAATTAATAAAATATTACCCGATACCAAAATCGTTATGCTCACTGTCCATCAGGATAATAATATTGTCTTTGCAGCCTTTCAAACAGGCATTGTCGATTATTTAATGAAATCTGCACCAAAAGAAGAGATTCTAGAAGCGATTTATTCGGCTGCCAACAACCAATCGCCGATTCGTCCAATCATTGCGGAAAAAATAAGGCAGGAGTTCGCTCGGATTAAAAAATCAGAAGATCATTTAACACATTTTTTTAAAATCATTGCAAATCTAACGCCCTCTGAGCTAGAGGTATTGAAGCTTCTCTGCAGTGGTTTAAAACGGAAGGAAATAGCAGAAGCACGCGCCGTAGAGGTAGAAACGATAAAAAAGCAAATTAGCAGCTTGTTGAAAAAATTTGATAAGAATTCGACCAAGGAAATCGTCATCGATGTGACCGAACTTAAACTATTCGATATGATTAAAGATATTTCGTAAAAAGAGGTAACCACTGATTCCAGTGTTATCTCTTTTTTTAAATCGACCATTCCAGAAGCCAACTTTAAATGAAAAAAGCACAAAAAACCGAAGGAAAAATCCTTCGGTTCCTATTAAATATAGATTAATTTTTTAAGTCAATTTCAACCACAGCATCTTCTTTAGATACAACTTCAGTTTCTATTTCAACAGCATCTTCATCAGTCACTACTTCTTCCACAACCTCTTCAGATTCAATTACAGCTTCAACTTCTACTGTTTCTTCAGCAGGTGCTTCTTCTGCTACTGCATGGACAGCTGAATTTGCCGCAGCATGTGCTTTAGCATTTTCGTTTGCTTTTACACTAGCTTGTGCCTTTGCTTTGTTTGCTGCAGCTGGGTTTACTTTCTCAACCTCTGTTACTTCTGCTTCTTCAACTACTTCAGTTTCAACTACAACTGCTTCTTCATCAGCCACTACTTCTTCAGCAACCT
>JAPSKD010000216.1 GCA_031177865.1 Bacillus sp. (in: firmicutes)
CATGTATCATTCTAAAGAGCAGGGTAAAAACTGCTTTTCTTTGTTTACTCCATTAATGAAGGAAAAAGCAACTCTCCGCATGAATATGCTGACAAAATAAGAAAGAATCGGTACCACTTTATGTGGAATCGATTCTTTATTTATTACTAAAAAACAAACAAAATAACAAAATAAACGGCCATGGTTATAAGACCAACGGGGACCCCGAAACTTGCCCATTCTTTACTTGTAATGTTGAGTTTGCCTGCTGCAATAATATTAGGGATATTTCCGGGAATTAGCATACCGCCACTAATAATAAGCCCCATTAAAACAGCCTGGATAGTTGCTTGGTCCATTGCTGGACTAATTTCAGCTGCTGCGAGGGTAGCATTATCCAAAATAGCGGAGATCATATTAATCCAATATAACAGCATCGGGTCAAGTCCAAGAATATATTCATTTATTAAGGGTTCAAACCCATGTCCAAGAAAGGTTAATCCCATCACAAACAAGTAAATTTTAGCAGATCGAAGCAGTATTTCTTTATAGCTTTCCACTTTTTGTTCAGCCGTTAAACCGTCAGTACTTTCTTGGGGTTTAACTAACAGCATTGTCAATATCCCAAAGATTACAACCGCTGGGATGACTTCTGGACCAATTAATTTGAGTAAATAAAAAAAGTCTTCATTTACCTTACTAATGGTAATGGTGGCTAAAGGCTCGCCGATGGGTGTGAGGGCCGCACCAAGCCCAATTGAAAAACATGCTAAAACAGTAAAGCGAATTTCAGATTTACGGTCAAGAGGAAGTACGTTAATGATAATAACTAGCACAATAGCTGCAATAATCGCCGTAATAATGCTTGAGGCTAGTCCTAAAATTATGACGGTTAATCCGAAGAAAATCCTAGGAGATAGGATTGTGTTCATCCACAGAATGGATTTCTCCAGCTGAACCTGCCCCCATTTACAGACTAATCCTGCAATTAAGACAGCTAGAGTAATAGTAATAGGATCTATCAGGGCTTTTTCGATTAAATGGACATTCATCATCCCGCTAATCCATGCTGCAGCAATACCCATCACAAACAAAAAGATTTCTAAATTGTGTTCAATCTTTTTTAAGGAAAAAGGCAAAAATAAAACCAAAATTAAAATAACGACTAATCCAATCATTCATACCAAATCCCTTTTCTTTTTTGTCTTATGAGTAAACCTATTATAAACTTTTTCGTTAAATACTAGTATATTTACAAATTATATTAATGTGTATCTAACTTTATTATCTTAAATATTTGCACAAAAGTCTAAAGATTCTCTATTAAGGTAGAAATCGTTTTCATATAAAATGAGGGCAAGTATATATGCCTTTATTTAAAAATAGGAGGACATGCGTATGAAAAAGTATGTAAATTGCGGCGTCAGCAATCGAGCATTAGAAATGTTTATTAAACCGCTCTTAAATGAGTTTTCAAAAGAAAATGAAATTGTTGGATTACTAGATTCTGACCCGCTTCGATTTAAGATTGGTAAAGAAAAATATCCGCAGTTAGACCAGGTACCAACCTTCATTCCGGAACAATTTGAACCCATGATTGAGCTAACGAAACCTGATTATGTTCTTGTTACGGGGAGAGACGATACTCACGTTGACTATATTTTAAGAGCATTGCATAAACAGAAGCTAAGCCGCATTGGATTGACTTTAATGCAGGCGTCCTCTTGGAAAAAGAATCAGATGTAGTGTTACGAGAATTTATTCATTACATCATCCAAGTAGCAAGCGGTGAATGGGTGAACAACGAAAAAAATGATTTTAGAGAGATTGTTATTTTTAAAACAGGAGTTACATTATAGCAAGTTGAGGAAAAACGATAGGGTGACCTATCGTTTTTTGCTGTATGCTAAGGAAGAGATAGGTTGTGCCGGAGTGAATTAATTTGTCCGGCCCCTCTGAATTCGTTAAACTAGAGAAAGAGTATAAGAATTATCCAAAAATCTATTTGGGAGTGGGCATTGAATGAATAAAAGAGTAGTGATTACAGGTGTTGGAGCAGTCACTCCTTTGGGAAATGATGCTCATACATCATGGGAACAGATTAAGAGTGGTGTTTCCGGTATTGGCCCTGCAACCCTTTTTGATGTAGATCAGGTTGACATCAAGATTGCAGCGGAAGTTAAAGGTTTTGCGCCAGAAGAGTTTATGGATAAAAAAGAAGCGAGAAGGATGGGGCGTTATAGCCAGTTCGCAATTGCAGCAAGTCAAATGGCTGTTAAGGATGCAGGGATCAACATTGGAAAAGATATTCAACCGGAACGGGTCGGTGTTTGGATTGGGTCAGGCATTGGCGGTTTGGCTGAATTCGAGGAACAACATCGGAAGTTTATTGAAAAAGGCCAAAGAAGGGTCAATCCGTTTACGATACCCATGTTTATTCCCGATATGGCAGCAGGACAAGTATCGATTTCACTTGGTGCTAAAGGCATTAACAATTGTTCGGTTACAGCCTGTGCGTCCGGTGCCAATTCCATTGGTGATGCATTCCGCGTGATTCAAAAGGGGGATGTGGATGTGATGATTGCCGGCGGAACGGAAGCAACCATTACTGCTATGACGGTCGCGGGATTTTCAAATATGACCGCACTTTCAAAAAATCCCGACCCAGCCACTGCAAGCAGGCCATTTGATAAGAATCGTGATGGATTTGTCATTGGGGAAGGCGCAGGTATCGTGGTATTAGAAGAATTAGAACACGCATTAGCTCGAGGTGCAGCCATTTATGGAGAATTATCAGGGTACGGAGCTACAGGTGATGCCCATCATATTACCACTCCTGCACCTGAAGGAGAAGGGGCAGGAAGAGCAATGAAATTAGCATTAGCTGACGCTGGAATTATTCCTGAACAAGTTGACTATATCAATGCTCATGGCACGTCTACCTATTATAATGATTTGTATGAAACATTAGCCATTAAAGATGTTTTCAAAGAACATGCTTATAAACTATCTGTCAGTTCTACGAAATCAATGACCGGCCACCTGTTGGGAGCAACTGGGGCAATAGAGGCGATTTTTTCTCTTTTGGCAATCAAGGATGGAATCATCCCGCCGACGATCAATTATCAAACCCCTGATGAACAACTGGATTTAGATTATGTCCCTAACGTGGAAAAGATGAAGGATGTTCAAGTCGTTTTATCCAACTCATTAGGATTTGGCGGTCATAATGCGACTTTGATTTTCAAAAAATATAACGAAAAGTAATCATTGTCACTATAAGAGCTCTATTATGACCAAAACTCAAAAAGAGTAGGAGTAATGGCCACTATAAGAGCTCTATAATGACCGAAACCCCAAAAAAGTAGAAGCTATAGTCCCTATAAGAGCTCTATAATAACTGAAATCCAAAAATAGTAGAAGAAACGGTCACTAAAGGGGATCCAGCTTATCTATTATTACTGCTACAACCCAAGCTTTTTTAAGAAATCTACCGTTTCCTGATGCTCAGGTTTAATCAGTTTAAATAGCTTTTTATCCGTTTTTACAAGCGGTTCTCCGAATTCATCTACAATTGTTCTTGTAAATGCTGTACTGTTTATCACCTTCCACTTCCCTTCATTAACCTCAAGCTGAAGATCTATAATCCCAAGACGGCTGCCAAAGGCACCTGCCATTACAACAGGTTTTCCTTTGATTTTTCCTTCGTCAATGTTTGCCATTGGTAAGTTTTTAAAGGTGGGGCTAGGAAATACGCTATGAGAGTGTCCAGCTAAAATGGCATCAATTTCTGGAATCTCACAAAGGTAATAAACGGCGTTTTCCGTTTCTGGGTGATAGAGTTCACTATCTATTCCCGTATGCGCGAGTGCAATAATAATATCCGCACCTTCAGCCTTCATGATAGGTACAAATTCCTTTGCACTTTCAACGATGGGCCGAGCGATCACTTTTCCCTCTAAATTTGCCTTGTCCCATCTCATAATTTGCGGTGGCATAAATCCAATTACCCCAATATTCAGTTCATGTTCAAGACCTTGCTTGTCAACAACTCTCCTCTTTAAAATAACATAAGGTTTGAAATAGGGTTTATTCTTTTTAACGGAATAAACATTTGCATTAACAACGGGCATTTTTACACCCTTAAGAACGGTGTTTAAAAACTTTAGACCATAATTAAATTCATGATTTCCAATTGTAATCGCATCATATTTTAAATAATTAAATGCACGGTATACAGGATGTACTTTTCCCTTTTGAATCCCTCGAATTCTTACTAAGTATTCACCTAGCGGATTCCCTTTTAAATGGTCCCCATTATCAAACAATAAGGAATTGTCTGCTTCGCTTCTTGCCTGATGAATAAGACTTGCTGTTTTTACAAGCCCGATATTATTGTCCGTTTTAGTCTGATAATAATCATAATTTACTAAAGAGGCATGGAGGTCTGTCGTTTCAAGGATTCGCAAATGGATTATTCCATTATTGTTCACTGAGCTGTCTTCTTCTGCAAACATAATGGATGGGAAGTGTGACCAAATGAGCGTACTAATGAAGAGTAAAAGGAAAAACTTTTTATTGTTCAAAATATGTCAGCCTCCTCTAAACTTCTTATCACGTGTTATTATTTGGCAATTTGTAACGGATGATACATTGGTGGAAAATTCTCAAATGTGACGAAAAAGTGTCAAAAACATATGAATAAAAAGTGAATAAAGATTGTTTCAAAAAAATCTTTTGATGAGATTACTTATAATAAAAGAGACAAAAGGTGGAGGTTTTGATAGATGAATATTACAACAATCATTGAATTGGAAAATATGGAAGTAGAGAAGATTGCCGGCGCAAAATTGGTGTTTGCAGAGGAACAGATTTCTGAAAATATTATTGAAACCTGTGTTGAGTGTTTTCGGGTAGAAGGATCCAACGAAACCCTCTCGACAGAAGATGGGATGCAGTTAGTGTTTTCACAATTAAAGCAAGAAGGTATTATTCCTTCAAAGGTAGAGGATTTCTCATTTGAAATGCCTTCGTGTGGACGACTAAAAACAAAAGATGAAGATGAGATAGAATTTCCTCAGAAAGTTATCATTTCCTTTATGTCATAAAAGAAGATCATTGAACTTCTTTTTATGATATTGATCAAAGCGGCATGCCAATCCCTTCTAATAAAGCTAGTTCACTGACTATTAGTGAACGTGTGGAAAGTTCATTGCGATTCTTCACTAACGGAGGATCGCATTTCTTATTAAGTACAAAAGCGGAATAAGACAATCTTATGTAATCATATCTTTAGGAAAAATAATTTGGGTGTGATAAGAGAATATGAAAAAACAAAATCAAGTTGTTTTCTACACAATTAAAGGATCAACCATTAAAAAATTTGTAATACTAGATTGTATTACTGGGACAGGTGTTTTTTATGCATTAAAAATCATATCATCAAGCATTATAGTTGGATTTTTAGGAAGCCTTGTTTGTACCGAGGGCATTAAAAGATTACCTAGCAAAAAGGTACGCTGATCCCAAGCATTATCTTCTTTTTCATAAGCATCCTTAATTTGAACGTGACAGTTTAATATAATAAAAAATGAAACTGTTCTTCAAAGCTTATAGGTTACATTAAGTAAAGTACCAATCGAACAATACGCTAAAAATATCCAGGATTAGAAAAGCCTGCCTGAAAAATTAGGCCGGCTTCTTTTTGGGCTTTGTCAAACCTTTATTTTTAAATCCAAAGAACCACCAGTTCCAATCTCCAAATAACTTCATTAAAGCAGGAACAAGAACCATCCTGACAATAGTGGCGTCAATAAAAATAGCGATGGCAATTCCGACCCCTAACTGCTTAATCGGCATGACGCCTGTGAAGGCAAAAGCCCCTGTGACAACGATCATAATCGCAGCTGCGGATGTAATAATTTTACTAGTATACGTTAAGCCGGATATTGTAGCCTCTGTATTATCTCCTGTTTTCAAATAAAACTCCTGAATTCTCGAAATCAAAAACACTTCGTAATCCATTGAAAGTCCAAAGACGAGAGTGAATACAAAAACAGGTAAAATGAGGGCAATATCTGCAGGCTCTACTCCTAAATGCCCCTGCTGGAAAATCCAGACGACAATTCCGAACGTACAGCTGAGGCTTAATATATTCATCAAAATCGCCTTTAATGGGATTAGGATTGACCGAAAAGCGGCCATAAGTATGAAGAAGGTTGAGACAACAATTAATAACAATCCATAAGGCGCCTTCTTAAAAATCTCATCAAAGATTTCCTGTTCAAACTTGATCGCTCCTCCAAAATGGGCAGACAAGCCCAAGTCCCTGCTGGACCAATCTCGAATCCACTCCCTTGCTTCTGCGGAATGTTCATTTGTATTTAAATAAACATCAAGCAGCATTTTATTATCTCGAACAAAATAATCAAGGATGGGGGCAGTCTGTTCTTTTTGTCCAAACCGAAGCAGTTGAGATAACATTTCTTCATCCTGAATGCCTGTTGCAGAAAAAGGAGAATCTACAAAATCAACCAGTTTATCCTTCGAAAGCTGCTCAAGAAAGCTGCTGACCTTCTCAAGATTACTGGTTTCTAAGACATTTCCATTTGTTTCAAGCACGATTGATACTTTCTTTTCACTTCGTTTATCCTTAGGAATAAAATTTTCCTCGAAGGCTTCAAAAGCTACTCTTGATGGATATTTTGCCGGAAGTGATTCTGTCCCTGGAATCGACATCGTCATCTGAGCAACAGGTATAAGACCCGCAAGGAGTATCGCTAATGCTGCTGCAGCCATAACAACTGGACGCTTCATTACAAACTTTGCAAATTTATACCAAATACTTGTTTTGTTATCGGTTACCCGAAGGACGCTGAATTTATTAACATTAACTCCAATAACGGCTAGTAATGCAGGGAGAAAGGTTAAGGCACAGAAGGCAGAAATAAATACCACTGCCATACCGCCAAGAGCAACATTCTGAAAAATATCAATTTGAATAAACCATAATGCCGATAAGCCAATAAAAACACAAAGACCAGAAAAAATAATGGAACGTCCAGCGGTTGCAACGCTAATTTTAATGGCTTCTTCAATGGATTTGGTATGTAACTCCTCTTTGTACCGATTGATTAATAATAAGGCAAAGTCAATACTTAAAGCGAGCCCAATCATCGGGACAATATTTAATATGAAGATCGTCAAATCGGTACCATAACTAAAAAAGAAAACTGCACCCATTGTCGTTAAAATCGAAACAACCCCGATGACAATCGGAATAGAGGCAGCGATTAACCCTCCAAACGCAAGGACCAAGACAATCAATGCAATCGGCAACCCAATCATCTCAGCTTTCGCTAAATCCTCTTGGCTTGCGATATTAAGGTCTTGAACAATAACAGGCTCACCTGTCATTGTAACCTTTAATCCCTTTTTATTTTTTAGAATCTTGTTCAATTGGTGTATTTCATCATTTAAGTCTTCTGCACTTTTATCAAATGATAAAAGCCCATAAGCATATTCCTCTTTTATCATTCCATTTCGATCAAAAGGAGTGGTGATACTTTTAGCACCATCGAATTCTTTCAGATCCTCGAAGGTTGCTTGGATGAATTGATTCCAATGATCGTCACTCACACTGCTTTCCCTTTGGAAAACAAGAATAATCGAAGATTTCGCCTGCCCAAAATCTTTTTCAAGCAGTTTCCTTGTTTCGTTGTACTCCCCTTTATACTCAAAACCGTTGCCGCTTAATACAGAAGGTAATTTTAATGCGAAAACTCCTGATATTCCAATTATCAGTATCCAAAGGGCGAGTACCCATTTACGATAACGGTAAATGCTGCCTCCAAATTTCTCCATTTTACTACCTCCCTTAAGGGAATTATTCCCTTACCATAGTATAGCAGAACTCATAAAGAGTAATGGTTGACTATTTCGTGGCAAATGAAAAGGATTAAATATGATAAGAATCATTCCCTCAATTAATAACGAAAATACAAACATAAAGAAAGTGATTAAGTGCAAACTAATGTTCATCTTGTATTTTACAAATGTAAAAAAAGGTATGGACTTAACAACATGTCTTGCTATAATGATAAAAAGTCAGGATAGAAAGGTGATGAACCGTGGACCAAGAAAAACTAAGTAAAGTAATAGAGGCGGCAAAATTATATTATTTATTGGATCATAATCAAAACGAAATTGCCCAGATAATGGGCATTTCACGCCCCACAGTGTCCCGTTTATTGCAGCAGGCAAAAGAAAAGGGAATCGTCCAAATTAATATCATGGACCCAACAGAAGATGTTGAAAATTTAGCTGCTCAGCTAGAAAAAAAGTTCAATTTAAAGAGAGCCATCGTTACGCCAATTCCACAATTCGAAAATCACATTATCAAAAATTATCTTGGAGAAAAAGCCGCACTATATCTTGATGAAATTGTAAAGGACCAGGACATTATTGGTGTCACATGGGGAACAACGCTATATCACATCGCAGTGGAGCTAAAACAGAAATTTGTCAAAGATGTCAAGGTTGTTCAGCTAAAAGGCGGCGTCAGTCACGCGGAAACCAATAATTACGCTTCGGAAATTCTGTATCTTTTTGGCAAGGCGTACAGCACAACTCCCCTAAATCTTCCGTTGCCTGCCATTGTTGATCATGTTGTGGTAAAGCAGGCAATGGAGGCAGACCGCCATATTAAAAAAATTCTTGAATTAGGCAAAAAGGCCAATATTGCACTGTTTACCATCGGTTCTATCAAGACAGATTCGTTATTATTCCAAATGGGGTATTTTACCGAGAGTGATCAAAAAGCTTTAAATGATAAAGCAGTTG
>JAPSKD010000217.1 GCA_031177865.1 Bacillus sp. (in: firmicutes)
GCACAAACTGGAATGCCAACCAATAAGGGAGTCAATTTGTATATAAATTTGACGCTCATTTTTTTGGTGTATAGCGAATTAAATTGGCAGGTATCTTTTTTGGTGCTACCGAGGCTAAGTATATTCGAGACTCCATTGTATTATCGTTGCTGGTATTTTTGGCTGCCCTTTGGCTGCTCGTACCCATCTAACACAATACTAGGGGTTTGAATTGCATTTATTTTATTTAGCCTATCACGGTCGTTTTTCTTATCATTATTTGTCCCGAAATTAACTAGAGCAAACTTTAGTTAAAATTAAAAAAGATTACATTGACAAGACTATAACATACTCTTACAATTGAAAATGATTATCAACATCATTTGGGAGGCAACGATATGTTTTATGCCAAAAGTAGTCGTAATATTTTATTAACATCTATTTTTATTTTGTTATTATCAACAGTTTTACTTGGTTGTACAAATGCTAGTGATAAGGCTTCAACGTCCAAGGACGATACGAATGAGAACATGCTGACCATTGCATGGCCGAGGGATGTTGGCGCAATGAACCCACATGTTTATAATCCTTCACAATTATTTGCACAGTCAATGGTGTATGAACCTTTAGTAAGCTACAAGGATGGGGGAGAGCTAAAACCGCATTTGGCTGAATCTTGGGACATTTCTGCCGACGGAAAAGAATATACATTTCATCTACGTCAAAATGTAAAGTTTTCTGACGGATCAAGCTTTAATGCAGGAATTGTGAAAAAGAATTTTGATACGATATTGAATAATATTAAAATACATAGTTGGTTGGGCTTCCTTTCGAAAATTGCAAGTACAGAGGTAATCGACGAACTTACGTTTAAAATGACATTAACGGAAGCATATTACCCAACGATTCAGGAGTTAGCTGTTGTTCGACCTGTTCGTTTCTTAGGTGAAGCTGGTTTCCCTGAGGATGGTGATACCTCAAAAGGTGTCGTGGAATCAGTCGGTACAGGCCCATGGATTTTGGAAGAGTATAAAACGGATGAATATGCAATTTTCAAACGAAATGACCATTATTGGGGTGAACTTCCAGAAGTAGAAAAAATTCAAGTGAAAGTCATTCCTGATGCGGAAACGAGAGTACTAGCTTTCGAAAAAGGTGAGCTAGACCTGATTTATGGCGAAGGGGTTATCAGTTTAGATGCCTTTAAACAATTGGAATCAACGGATAAATATGAAACTAGTATTTCTGAACCAGTTGCCACAAGACAGCTTGTTATGAATTCAAACAGAGAACAACTTTCCGATGAACGTGTTCGTCAAGCGTTACATTATGGTTTTAATAAGGAAGCGATGGTGAAAGGAATTACTTCTGGACTTGAAGAAGCAGCAACGTTTATTTTACCAACAAACTTGCCTTACACTTCCGATATCGATGTTGAGTCTGTTGACTATGATGTTGAAAAGGCAGAAGACTTATTAGAAAAGGCGGGCTGGATACTTCCTAAGGGGAAAAGTGTTCGTGAAAAAGATGGACAGCCGCTTGAAATAGAGATGATGTACGATTCAGCAGAATCTATTCAAAAAGCCATGGCAGAAACACTGCAATCCGAGTGGGCAGCCATTGGTGTAAAATTAAATATTGTTGGAGTAGAACTTGCGGTTCAAGTTCAAAGATTTAAAGATAATGAGTTTGATATTAATTTCTTTAGTAACTATGGAGCCCCATATGATCCACATACATTTATCAACATTGCAGCAAAAGAAGGTTTTGGATTTAATGAAGCCATTTCAGCGTATCCGAACAAAGCGGAATTACTCCAACAAATGGCACTGGTTCCACAGACAACGGACGAGGCAGAACGTCAAAAGCTGTACACATCCATTTTAACATCACTTCAAGAGCAGGGAGCCATTGTTCCAATCTCTTATATTAAGAAAACAGCCATTTATCAAAAAGATGTTACGAACTTCGAATTCTCTGCGAATCGTGACGAAAATCCATTTGCAGGAATTAGCATCGAGCAGTAAACAGTCAGGAGGCTATTATGGGCACTTATATAATCAAACGAATATTGTCCATTATCCCGGTTTTTCTCTTGGCCGCACTTCTAACGACTGGGATGATTCACCTCTCACCGGTGGATCCGGCCGAGGCATATTTAACAGCCGCCCATATTGAACTGACCGATGAGATTTTGGCCCAGAAAAGAGAGGAGTTTGGTTTGGATCAACCATTCTTCATTCAATATGTAAACACTATTAGGAAGATATGCCAATTTGATTTTGGCATATCTTATGTTTCAAATAAGCCCGTTTGGGAAGAGGTAATCAACCGAATTCCTGCGACGCTCCAGCTGGCGCTTGGGAGTTTATTCATCGCGGTTCTTGTAAGTATCCCCCTAGGTTTCATGGCAGGAGTTAAGAAAAACAGCATGATTGATCATTTCAGTCGGATTCTATCCTTTTTCGGGGCTTCCATTCCTTCGTTTTGGCTAGGGTATCTATTGATTTTTTTCTTTTCTGTAAAACTAGATCTTTTTCCAGTTGAGGGGTTTGGAACCTGGCAGCATCTTGTTTTGCCTTCCGTTACATTGGCCCTTCCTTTAATAGCGATGTACACACGGTTGTTGCGTGCTAGTATTCTTGAAAATTTACAAGAGCCCTATGTGCTTTTCGCAAGGACAAGGGGGATAAAAGAAAAAACCATTATGGCTAAGCATATCTTAAGGATTGCCATTTCCCCGATGATAACTGGACTGGGGATGAATCTTGGGAAACTGCTAACGGGAACGATTATCGTAGAGACCGTTTTTTCTTGGCCAGGGTTTGGCCGATATTTTATTGAGGCGATTTTTAACCGTGACATTCCTATCATTCAATGCTATGTACTAATAGCAGCTAGTTTATTTATCCTTAGCAACCTAATGGTGGATTTGATTCAAATGGTCATTGACCCGCGTATTACCAGGAAAGAAGGGCAGCATCGATGATAACCAGTATACGCAGGATATTTATCAGTCAAAAAGTGATTCCGATATGTACCATCATATTGGGAATTCTTTTTATCATCACGCTATTTGCTCCCTGGATTGCACCTAATGATCCGATTGCGGTCAATTTAGCTTATAAACTACAGCCAGCTACCTGGGAATTCCCATTAGGAACTGATCATCTAGGAAGATGTAACTTATCACGCCTTTTATATGGCGGACGAATCTCTTTAGGCTTCGCTATGCTCATTTTTATTTCGTCTATAACGATTGGTTTGTTGATTGGAACCTTTTCTGGATATAAGGGCGGCTGGGTAGATCAGGTTTTGATGAGATTTTGTGACGGTGTGATGGCGTTTCCTAGTCTTATCCTTATACTCGGACTGGTAGGTATATTCGGTCCTGGACTTCCGCAGGTCATTTTAGCGCTGATGCTTGTGCAATGGGTCTACTACGCAAGAATGTTCCGGGGTATGGTACTAAGTTTGAAGGAACAAAACTTTATTGCAGCGGCGAAGATAAGCGGCTCATCACAATGGAAGATCATTAGAAATCATATTGTTCCGAATGTACTTCCTCCTCTTGTGGTCATGGGTACATTAGAAATGGGTTGGGCCATCATGGATATATCCGCAATGTCGTTTCTTGGTTTAGGAGTACAACCGCCTGTACCTGAATGGGGGGCGATGATTCACGAAGGAAAGTCGTATATTCGGACGAATCCAGAATTAATGCTTTATCCAGGTTTGATGATCATGCTCGTGATTGTGACCTTCAATTTATTGGGAGAAGCGTTATCCGAACGTTATGGTGTCAAACGTCGATCATAAAAAGGAATGAGAATGTTGGATACAGAACAGTCGAATGTGTTACAAGTGAGAGATCTACATGTACAGGTAAACACAAAAAATGGTGCTGCCACACTTGTTGAGGATATTAACTTTGAACTGAAGCGTGGGCAAGTATTGGGTCTTGTTGGGGAAAGTGGATGCGGTAAAACGGTTACGAGTATGTCCATTCTTCAGCTTCTCAATCGGAAAACGACAACGATTGAAGGCAGTATCACATTACAAGGACGCGAATTGAATGGTTTAGGGGAGAAAGAAATGCGGAAGGTCCGTGGCAAGGATATCGCCTTTATTATGCAGAATCCGATGAATGCTTTCACGCCTATTTTTACCATTGGTCACCAATTTATTGAAACCATTCGTTCACATACACAATGGAATAAAAAACAAGCAACAGAGCTTGCCATTGAGGCAATGCATCATGTGAATTTACCAGATCCGATTAAACTATTAAAATACTATCCTTTTCAATTGAGTGGGGGTATGCTTCAACGGGTGATGATTGCCATTGCAGCATGCTTACATCCTGCGGTAATTATTGCTGATGAACCCACAACCGCACTTGACGTAAATAATCAAAAGAAAGTACTGTACCACTTAGATAAAATTCGCGCTGAGTATGGCTCAGCCATATTATTAATATCCCATGATCTCGGGGTCATTGCTGAAATGGCTGATGAAGTGGCCGTTATGCAGAGCGGCCGAATTGTAGAAAAAGCCGATGTGTTCCAGCTATTCGATCAGCCACAGCACGAATATACAAAAAAACTATTAAATGCACGCTCAACAATACATTTAGATGAAGCTGTCATTCATTGGGCTTGACCTATAAGGGGTGGAATAATGAGTTTATTACAAGTAAAAGAAGTAACTCATAGCTATGGATCCCGAACGTTTTTTACCTGGAAAGACCGTTCTAAAAAAATACTTTCCGACATTTCTCTCTCTATCGAGGAAGGAACCTGTTTAGGTTTGCTTGGTACGAGCGGGGCTGGTAAAAGTACCTTAGGAAAAGTGATTCTTGGTCTGGAACGACCGCAATCTGGACAGGTTTTATTTCAAGGACATGATATTTATACCGCAGATAAGCTTAGTCGTCAAAAGATTCGTCGCGATCTTCAAGCTGTCTTTCAGGACTCATACTCATCGGTTAACCCTCGAATGACAGCCGAACGTATTATTGCAGAGCCGCTAGAAAACTATGAAAAGCTAACCGTTGCTGAGCAAAAACGAACCGTGATTGAATTATTAGAAAGAGTAGGGCTAAGTGAAGCGGACTTGAAAAAATACCCTAATCAATTTAGCGGCGGCCAATTGCAAAGAATCAATATTGCAAGAGCCATCTCACTAAAGCCCAAGCTAATCGTCTTAGACGAATCTGTCAGTAGTCTGGATATGGTGAATCAAACACTTATTTTAGAATTACTAAAGGAGTTAAAAGCAGACTTCGGGTTATCCTATCTCTTTATTACCCATGATATAAAAGCTGCCTATACGATTAGTGATCAATTAGGTGTTCTAGAAAAAGGAGAATTGGTCGAGCTTTACGATGAAAAGAAACAGTTTTTTACTTCACAACATCCTGTAATAAATATAATGAAAGATTCCATACTGGCTGAGCACCCACGTTTTCGTTCGGTTAGACGTGCTTAATTCATTTTATAATAATTCAATTCAGAAAAAGTTTACTATTTTAATTCCGTCGGGTAGCTCTCGTCAATTAAAAACTAAAGTGTCTTATTCTTCTAACTGGATGGTTAGTTTAAGTAAATTCCTTCACAAAGTTCCAGAAAAAGCCGATTATCCTAGACAGGAAAAGGATAATCGGCTTTTTTCTTTAATTCGATGTTAAACAATAACAATTGCAAAATCCTCTTTCATCGAACCATACTCCAGATGGTTTTCCTTTAATGATTAATCTCTATTTTATTGTTTTTATGAATATCTTCCGTTCCGGCATCCAAAGCTGTCTTGTAATACAAGCATTTATGCTCAATAACTTCCATTGTTTTTTTTAATTCTTCCATCTGTGCCTCTACAGTAGCTTTTCGATCCAAGAACATGTCATATCTCTGTTGCAACGTGGAATCCCCATCAGAACACCAATCAATGAAATTTTTAATTTCCTTAATAGGCATTCCAGTAGATTTCAGACATTCAATTATTTTTAAAGCGTCGATATCGGATTTTTTAAACAAACGTGTTCCGCTTGCTGTCCGTTCTACAAAAGGAAGAAGTCCCTCTTTGTCGTAGTAACGCAAGGTATATACTGTAAGATTTAATTCATTTGCGACTTCGCTGATTGAATATGTCTTCATCCTGTATCTCCTTTTCTTTATGATAGATGGGCTTCCATTCCCACTATGAGTTGAGTGGATTTTATCACGGTATTTGCTGAAATGTCAAAATCACCTTATAGAATAGTAGAAATCAACTCTGTTTATGAGATTTACTAATTTTTTTTAAAAATATAGTTTGCTAAAGTTAGATTGATAGAAGATATAAAAAATTGTATGGCCGGAGAAATCTTTAAAAGAAATATAAATTAATCACTTGACCTAGAGTTAACTATAAGGTTTAACATTGTTTTTGAAAGAGAAAAGAGGGCGGATAGAAATGAATGAAGTGGAAGTTTATCCTGTTCGTTATTCTTATCCAGTACATACTTTTTATCTTGAAAATGATAAATTATTGGAGGTTTTATTATGGTAACCGCTAAAGCACGAGCTGTCGACGGTCCAGACAAACCGTTTCGAGCTGCTGAAATTAAACGACGCGATCTTGATTTGCATGATGTTCTAATTGAAATTAAATATGCAGGAATATGCCATTCTGATATCCATACTGCTCACGGTGAATGGGGTCCAGTAAATTATCCTCTCGTACCTGGCCACGAGATTGCGGGAATTGTCACGGATGTAGGTGCCGAGGTGACAAAGTACAAGGTTGGTGACAGAGTAGGGGTCGGATGTATGGTTGATTCCTGTGGCGACTGTGAGAACTGCCGTAAAGGAGAAGAACAATACTGTCTAAAGGGCAATGTTCCTACCTACGCTGGTGTTGACAAGTATGGTGAGCCCACTCAAGGTGGCTATTCAACACACATTGTTGTAACGGAGGACTTCGTAGTTAAAATACCTGATAACATTGAACTTGATGTCGCTGCACCATTACTTTGCGCAGGGATTACCACCTATTCTCCATTAAACCATTGGGGAGCTGGACCTGGTAAGAAAGTGGCGGTTGTTGGGTTGGGCGGTCTTGGTCATATGGCTGTCAAGATTGCACACGCCATGGGTGCAGAAGTTACGGTTCTGTCACAAACTTTGAGTAAAAAGGAAGATGGCTTGCAATTTGGTGCAGAACACTACTATGCCACAAGCAACCCTGAAACATTCGAGAAACTTGCCGGTACCTTTGATTTAATCATTAATACGGTAAGTGCAAAAATCGATATTAGTGCGTACCTCTCCCTGTTAGCGCTGGATGGAACGCTAGTAAATGTTGGTGCGCCTGCAGAGCCATTGGATGTAAATGTGTTCTCTCTCATCGGTCATCGCCGTTCCTTTGCAGGTTCAATGATTGGAGGCATCCGTGAGACTCAGGAAATGTTGGATTTCTGTGCGGAGCATAACATTGTTCCTAATATTGAAGTGATTTCGGCCGATCAAATTGACGAAGCATATGAACGCGTTTTAGCTTCAGATGTGAAGTATCGATTTGTCATCGATATTAGCACAATGTGAGTTGCGTCAATCACATGTTTTAATGGTATTAAAAGGTGTCCTAAAAGCCTAGCTTTTTGGGACACTTTTTTTGGCTTTCTTAAGAAAAATTAAATTAGAATAGTACAAAAAAGGAACTTAAGTTGCAGTTCACTTGAAGAAGGAAAATAATTACAGGTGTTGAATTTATCCTTTTATAGAAATAAAAAGTTATATAGGAGTGGACCAAGTTGCTATCTAATTTGTATTTTGTACGACACGCCCATTCAGCATATACACCTGATGAATTAAAAAGACCTTTATTACAAATGCTCTTTCAATGATTACATCCATTGAAATCTTCCTTTCTAGGCTTGAAAATTGGAGGCTGGTGCAACAATCAGAATTAGGATTAATCTACCATGAGTGCTTCTCGTAAGGGAGCAACAGTTTGTGGTGCACCGTGGTCGTTGGAGTCAGACTATCAGATGGGATCTAAGGCACCATAGTGTATCGACCTTCCTCTCCCAGCCTTAGAAACAGTATCGACGGATTGAATGTATTTTCATTCTTTGTGGTGTAGCGCTGATTTTTGCGCTTTATGGATGGCTATCGGAGGCATTACTGAAACAACTGTAATGTTTTTTTTCTTCTTCAAGTAACGGGTCAGGTTTATTTAAGAATAACTACATACAAGTTTAATTTATTGGAAACTTTATCAGGTAGGAATAGCTTTTTGGAATGGGAGGTTAATAAATGTGTCAATAAAGATTCGAAGGTTGGTAAATCTTGCTATGGTCATACTGGCGTTGTTTACATTACCTTTTTTAGGGTTAAATACTATAAAAAGATTTGCTCCCGCTTCACTCCTTATTGTATTTTTTGAATTTATTAATGTACTAATTGGGAAAAGACGTAAATGGTGGGTTTTTTATAATAAACCCAATTCTTATTTATTTAACGAATTTCCTTTTAATATTGGTCCGTTTTTGGTAGGGTCTATGTGGATATTAAAATGGACATATGGAAATTTTAAACAGTTTATTTTACTTAATGCTACTGTTAATGCTTTTTTTGCATTTATTTTAGTAAAGTTACTGGAAAAGTTAAAAGTAGCTAAATTAGTTCGATTAAATAATTTTCTTTTTTTTCTGTATTTCTTATACAAAGCTCCTTTGTTGTATGGGATTCAATACATTATTGAAGGTAAAAAGAAATTTTCATCAACTTAAAAATTTTTCGGTCAAATGAGCATAAAAAGATTGTGAACTAATTC
>JAPSKD010000218.1 GCA_031177865.1 Bacillus sp. (in: firmicutes)
AAAACTACTACTATTTCCAAAGAAGAAAGTAATAATAAATCGATTGGTACGGGTATGGTCACTGATTCATTGAATGTTCGAAATGAACCTTCTACTACAGGAAGAGTGATTGGGAAACTAGCAAAAGGGACTTCAATAAGTATTTATTCAAAAAGGAATAATTGGATTGAAATAAAATACGCAAACGAAAGTGCATGGATTAGTGCTGATTATGTTCAAATGGGAACCGAAAATACACAAACCAATCCTGTTAATGGAACAATTGGGACAGTAACGGCCAGTAGTCTAAGTGTCCGCAGCGATACTTCCTTAAACTCAGACATTATTGGTTCCATTACAATGGGGCAGAAGTTCACCATTCTTGAAGAAAAAAATAATTGGATCAAAATTGAATACAAACCTGGAAAAATAGGCTGGGCAGCAGGCTGGTATTTCAACAAGGATAAAGCAACTACTACCCAACTTGCTAAAGACAGCAAAGTTACCATACTACATAATGGAACAAATATAAGGAAGGACCCTGCCGTTCAATCGAATGTACTTCAGCGCGCCAACGAAGGAGAGTCCTTTCCAATAAGCAGTGTTGCGAATGATTGGTACGAGATTACATTGCCAAACGGAACAAAAGGTTTTATTGCTGGATGGCTCGTAACAACCAATGGGACTGGACCCGGAATTGATAAACAAGGGGCAGAGGGTTATTTAAGATCCAAGACCATTGTGATTGATCCTGGGCATGGTGGTATTGATAATGGGACTACTGGTGCAGGCGGCACACTTGAAAAAGAATTAACGCTGCGTACTGCGCAGCTTTTATCTGATAAGTTAAAGGCAGCTGGAGCCAATGTTTTGCTTACAAGAAGCAATGATACTTTTCTCCCGCTTCCATCAAGAGTGAGATTAGCAAGTGTTCATCAGTCAGAAGCGTTTATCAGCTTACATTATGATAGTAACATCGAACGAAGCGTGCGTGGGATGACAGGCTATTACTATCATTCTTACCAAAAAAAACTCGCCGAATATGTTTATAATTCAACCAATGCTCAAACTAGGCTAAAAAGCCGCGGAGTCCGTTCTGGTGACTACCATGTCATTCGTGAGAATAAAAGGCAAGCGGTACTTATGGAATTGGGCTACCTAAGTAATCCAGCGGAAGAAATGACACTTACATCAGGCCAATTCCAAGAAAATGCTGCAACAGGTATGTATAATGGACTTGCCCGATACTTTAAGGAACAATAAGAAAAGCTTCAGCCCCTAGGCGCTGAAGCTAGATAAAAAAAATGCTTGGCAGCTATAAAAGTGCCAAGCATTTTTTAACCTTTACTCTCTACAATTAGCGTGACGGGACCATCATTGATTAATTCGACATCCATCATCGCCCCAAAGATACCTGTTTCAACCTTAATACCTTTTTCACGTAATAAACCATTGAATTTGTCATATAGCTGGTTTGCCTGTTCTGGTCTAGCAGCTTCCATGAAATTAGGTCTTCTTCCTTTACGGCAATCACCATACAAGGTAAATTGTGATACAGAAAGAATTTCACCGCCAACATCTACTAAGGATAAATTCATCTTTCCAGCATCATCTTCAAATATCCTTAGATTTGCAATTTTATCTGCTAAAAAGGCTGCATCTTCTTCTGTATCCTGATGTGTTACCCCCACAAGAAGGACAAGACCTTTCGAAATTTGTCCAGTTATATCTCCGTTAACTGTTACCTTAGCATTTTTACTGCGCTGTACAACAACTCGCATTTTTAGTAAACTCCCTAATTCATAATCCGGCGAACCGAATAAATATCTGGTATCTGCTTAATCCGATCAACCACTTTTTGCAAATGGCTAACATTGTGAATAGCAATAGACATAATGATTGTCGCCATTTTATTACGATCAGATCGACCAGAAACAGCCGATATATTGGTTTTTGTTTCATTTACTGCCTGAAGAACCTCATTCAGTAAACCGCGGCGGTCATAACCACTAATCTCGATATCCACATTATATTCTTTCCGGTCATTTAAAGAGGATTCCCATTCAACAGGAATTAACCTGGTTTGTGCATCGTTGGAGTCAATGTTTGTACAATCGGCTCGATGAACTGAAACCCCGCGTCCTTTTGTAATAAAACCAACAATTTCATCCCCTGGAACAGGATTACAACATCTAGACAAGCGGATTAATAAATTATCGATTCCCGCAACACGAACACCAGACTCACGCTTTTTGGTAGAAGGGAATGCCTTCATTTCAGAAATAGCATTTGTAATAGTAGCAGATTGCTCCTGATCCCGTTTTTTACGCCATTTCTCGGTTAAACGATTGGCTACCTGCAGTGCAGTTACACCATTATAGCCGACCGCTGCATACATATCGTCTTCATTGGCAAAATTAAACTTTTCAGCTACCTTTTTCAAATTATCAGCTGTTAGAATCTCTTTTAAATCAAATTCCATCGCACGGATTTCTTTTTCTACAAGCTCTCTGCCTTTATCGACATTTTCATCCCGGCGCTGCTTCTTAAAAAAGGCACGTATTTTGTTCTTGGCCTGTGAGGTTTGTGCAAGCTTTAACCAGTCTTGACTAGGACCATAAGAATGCTTGGATGTAAGAATTTCAATAATGTCGCCGGTCTTAAGACGATAATCCAGCGTGACCATTTTACCGTTCACTTTTGCCCCTATGGTCTTATTGCCGATTTCAGAGTGAATTCGATAAGCAAAATCAATAGGAACGGAACCGGACGGCAATTCAATTACATCTCCTTTTGGTGTAAATACAAAAACCATATCAGAGAATAAATCGATTTTTAATGACTCCATAAACTCCTCTGCATTCGCAGTGTCATTTTGGAATTCAAGGATTTCTCTAAACCAAGTTAATTTCTGTTCGTAAGAAGTTGTATCACTAAGTGCTTTTCCTTCTTTATATGCCCAGTGAGCCGCAATACCGAATTCTGCAATCCGGTGCATTTCTGACGTCCGAATTTGCACCTCTAGCGGGTCACCCTTAGGACCAATAACCGTGGTATGAAGAGATTGATACATATTCGGCTTCGGCATCGCAATATAATCCTTAAATCTTCCTGGCATTGGCTTCCAGCATGTATGGATGATTCCTAGTACAGCGTAGCAATCCTTAATACTATTTACTACTATTCGAACAGCAAGTAAATCATAGATTTCACTAAACTGTTTATTTTGCTGCACCATTTTTCGGTAAATGCTATAGATATGCTTTGGTCTTCCAGAAAGCTCCGCATTAATGGACACTTCTTTCATTCTATTGCGAACCTCGTCCATTACATCGACTAAGTATTGTTCCCGTTCTGCACGCTTCTTTTTCATCAGATTAACAATACGGTAATATTGCTGTGGATTTAAGTATCTTAATGCAGTGTCTTCTAGCTCCCACTTAATCTTCGAAATACCAAGACGATGGGCCAAAGGTGCAAAGATTTCAAGTGTTTCGTTTGAAATCCGGCGCTGCTTCTCAACAGGAAGATGCTTAAGCGTCCTCATATTATGCAAACGATCTGCAAGCTTAATCAAAATAACGCGGATATCCTGAGCCATAGCCACAAACATTTTTCTGTGGTTCTCTGCCTGCTGTTCCTCGTGTGATTTATATTTAATTTTTCCTAATTTGGTAACCCCGTCGACAAGCATGGCCACTTCGTCATTAAATTCAGTCTCGATGTCCTTTAAGGTAACATCTGTATCTTCAACAACGTCATGGAGAAAACCAGCGGCAACCGTTGCAGGATCCATCTCCAAATCCGCTAGAATTCCAGCAACTTGAATAGGATGAATAATGTAAGGCTCCCCAGATTTTCTATATTGTTCACGATGAGAATGTTTTGCGAATTCGTACGCTCTTTTTACAAATTCGAAATGCTCCTCGTTCAAATAAACCCTAGTCTTGTCGATGACTTGTTCGGCGGTTAACACTTGATCGTTCGCCATAAAAATCACCTTATTTTTCGTCTCATTTTTGTATTATGGCTCTTTTCAAAGAAAAGAGCTTGCAATCTTAATCTCAAGCACAAAATAGTTTGTTCCGCGTTAAAATCGGCTTTATGATTTTAACCACATCTTTACGAAAACAGCCTATATTATTAAATGTTTCTCTATCTTAACAAGTTACTAATGAATGTTACTATTATCGAAAAAAATAGCTCAGATGTAAAGGGATTGATATTATTTTACTGTATTTTGCGAAAAAAATGTCGAAATACAGTTATAAAATAGTTTACTGTATAAAACCTGTCTGTTGATTTCCGCTCTACTAAGGAAAGCTTCTTCGAATAATCACCGCGAGGGACAGGCGTTCTCTGCCTGTCCCGAGGCACTTCGCGCATCTTAGGGCGGTCCGGGGAGCCGCTCCAATCAACAGAGTACCAAACAAAAATAAACTGCTTTCTACAAAGCCTATAAGTAAGAATATTAGCTCTTTTTTTATAACAAGAGAGCACTCATTCACGAGTGCCCTCATTACTATTAATAATTCATCAATGTCATGATGTCATAGCCTTTAAGTTTCTTACGACCTTCAAGGTAAGATAATTCAATCAGGAAAGCAATTCCAGCAACGACACCGCCAAGTTGTTCGACTAATTGAATGGTTGCTTCAATGGTTCCGCCTGTCGCTAATAGGTCATCGGTTATTAATACACGTTGTCCTGGTTGAATCGCATCCTTATGAATCGTAAGGACATCACTGCCATATTCTAATCCATAGCTTACTTTAACCGTTTCACGCGGTAATTTTCCTTCCTTACGAACAGGAGCAAAGCCAATTCCAAGTGAATAGGCTACTGGGCAGCCAATAATAAAACCTCTTGCCTCAGGACCAACAATTAAATCAATTTGTTTATCTTTCGCATAAGCAACAATTTGATCCGTTGCATACTTATATGCATCTCCATTGTTCATTAATGGAGTAATATCCTTGAATGTAATTCCTGGTTTTGGGTAATCTGGTACAATTGCGATAAATTGCTTTAAGTCCATTACGTAATGCCTCCTTGGGTAGTAACTGATTCTTCTATCACCTGGTCAAACCAGCTCTTTAACTGCTGAAAGGATGAAAATAATAAATCCCTTTCAAGTGCATATTGAGCCTGTTTGGTTTGGTAAGTGATTGAATCAGTCAGGTCACGCTTTTGTGATTGTTTATTCAAAGTAATAAATCCATTGTTAATTGTAACAAAATCTAGTTCAGAAAACACTTTTGACATAAAAGTTATGGTTTCCGTTGACCAGCCACGGTGCTTAGCGATTTCATCCCCATAACGCCCCAAATCAATCGGACCTTTTTTTAACAAAAATGCATAAAACCATTTAAAGTGATCTCTCGTAGGAATGGTACTAAAGAAATCACTGTTTTCCTTATGGAAATACGCATAGATTCGAGCAGGACGTTTCCCATTAAATAAATGATGAAGTAGTTCCTTTGAGTGCGGCAGGTCAACGAGAACCACATTTGCCTGCTCCGAATCGAATGCCTTAGCTTCTGCTTCATCTTTAATGAGTATTACCTCACTCGTCAGAGCAGAGTCGATTTTTTCAAGCTGTTCTCTGTTAAAAACAATATATTTTCTCTTTTCATTAGGTATTGTATTCACCATAGAGTGAATCCGTTTCACCCCGCGATGATCAAATAATTGCCACGATTCAACCGAAACATCCTGGATAAAAATTTGTGGTTTACGGATATTATTCCACTCATTAACGGCTAATTCACCAATTAACGAAATTTTTGAGGCTGGTGAAATATGGTCAACTAAATGTCCTAGTCCAAACCCAATTCCATCTAGATTAGTACCATTTTCATTAACCATAACTTTCAAGTGATTTTGTTCTGAACCAATTTTTCTCATGGTCGATATTTCGACATTACTGATTAACACCTTCGGCTTAGGGTTGTCCATTCCAAATGGAGCAAGGAGGTTTAGTTCTTCCAGCGAAGATAAATTGATTTCTTCCACCTTGATTTGATGATCCAGTGTGGTAATTGGGATAAAATCCTCTTCTGTTAACTGCTCATTCGCCAGATTATTTAATCTTTGACGAAGGTCAGAAACATCTTCTAGCTTCAGCGTCATCCCTGCCGCCATAGGATGTCCTCCAAAGTGTGGCAAAATATCCCGGCATTCCGATAGATTTTTAAACAAATCAAAACCTGTAATACTTCGAGCAGAGCCTTTTGCTAAGCCCTTTTCCTTGTCAAAGCTTAGGACGATTGTCGGCCGGTAAAACTTTTCCACTAATCTAGAAGCAACGATGCCAATTACACCTGCATTCCAGCCTTCTTTCCCAATTACAAGTACAGAATTTGAATCAACAGGATAATTTCTTTCAACCTCTTCAATGGCTTCAAGTGTAATGGAATTCACAATCGATTGTCTCGTCTTGTTTAATTCATCCATTTCTTGTGCAAGAGCCTCTGCTTCGTATGGATCATCCGTAAGCAAAAGTTCCACAGCCATATCTGCATTTTCCAATCTGCCAACTGCATTGATTCTTGGCGCAAGCGAAAAGCCGATTGTTTCCTCATTAATGCTTTGTGAGTCTACACCAGCTACTTTTAATATAGCTTTTAGACCTTTATTCTCGGTGACTTTAAGTTTTTCCAAACCTTTTTTGGCAATGAGGCGATTTTCATCTTTTAACGAAACTAAATCGGCAATGGTGCCAATAACGGCAATTTCTAACAAATGCTCTGGGACTTCTCCGTATAGGGCATGGGCTAATTTAAAGGCCACACCTACCCCAGCGAGTTCACGAAAAGGGTAGATACTATCATGCAATTTAGGATGAATAATCGCCATTGCTTCAGGTAAAACGGGACCCGGCTCATGGTGATCTGTAATGATTAAGTCGAGACCGATTTCTTTTGCGATTGCTGCTTCGTTAATGGCAGAAATGCCTGTATCTACGGTAATAATTAACTTGATTCCATTTTTGGCTGCACGACGAAAAGCTGGTTCGTTCGGTCCATAACCTTCCGTAAAACGATTGGGAATATAAAATTGGACATTGGCACCTAAATCTCTAAGTGTTAGCATTAGTACGGTTGTACTGCTCACACCATCCGCATCATAATCACCAAATATTAAAATAGGTTCTTGCTTTTCAATGGCTTCCCGAATTCTTTTTACAGCAATATCCATGCCTTTTAACAAATAGGGGTCATGAAATTGCTCTTTTCCAAATAAAAAATACCGTGCAGAATTAACGGTATCTAATCCTCGGTTGATAAGCAGCGACGCAACAAGCGGCGTAATTTTCAATTCGTTTTCGAGAGTTTTTACTAGTTGTTGATCAGATTTGCGAACAACCCATCTAGTTTTCGACTTTAACATGCGTTCACCCCTCAGACTTATCTATTATACAGGAGTAAACAGGTCCTTTCAACGTAAATCTAGCATAGAAAAAACCGCAGTGTGACTGCGGTTTTAACATTTGTTACACTTGCGGCTCATCAGAGTACTTACTTTTTTCCTTTACAGTCTTGATGGTACCTTTCTTTTTGAGTTCTTTTGCTTTAAGAACTACCCAAAGATTAGTCGCAATAAAGACAGATGAATAGACACCAGAAATTAAGCCAACAAACATCGCAATAGAGAAATTGCGAATGGATTCACTTCCGAAGATCATTAAAGCAATAATTGTAAATGTCACAGTTAAGACTGTATTAAAAGAACGAGTTAAGGTTTGGCGTAAACTCACATTTACTACCTCAGCGATATCCTCAAACGTTTTGAGACGCTTTTTCTTAACTAAGTTCTCACGCATCCGGTCAAAGGTAACAATCGTGTCATTAATAGAGTATCCGACGATTGTCAATACAGCCGCGATAAAGGTGAGGTCAACTTCTAGCCTGGTAATGCTGAAGAATACAACCATAAAAAATGCATCGTGCATTAACGAAACAATTGCTGCAATGGCCATAGCCATTTCGAACCGGACCGTTACATAAATTATGATACCAATGGAGGCAAGTATTAGCGCGATAAAAGCATTCTTCGCAATTTCCTTCCCGACTGTCGGTGAAACGGTACTAACATTTGGCTCTGCACCATATTCTTTATTCAACTCAGATTTTAATTCAGAAATTTCGTCTTTACTTAGGACTCCTTTGAGTCTAGCAGAAGCAATCTCTTTATTCTCACCAGAAATAAGAATCTCATCGGTTTCGATATCTAGTTTTTCAAGAGAGTTTTCAACCTGCTCGGTTGTTAAAGGCTTATCTGATAGTACTTCAATCCGTGTGCCGCTTGAAAAATCAATAGAAAGATTCAAACGGAAAATAAGAAGTACCACCAAACCAACGGCTAGGAAGGCACCTGAAAGGATGAAAAATAACTTTCTAACCTTTACAAAATCATAACGATCCCATCTAGTAGGAAGGTCTAATGTGTCATAATTCTCGGCAATATCCTTAATCTGAGATGGCTTCACACCAAACCAGCCTGGTCTTTTGTTTAATAAACCACTGTTTACCCACATACCCAAGAATATACGTGAACCGAAAACAGCAGTAACAAAACTCATTAGAATACTCACAATTAATGTGGTCGCGAACCCTTTTACAGAACTTGTCCCGTAGAAGAATAGTACTGCAGCTGTTAATATCGTTGTTAGGTTAGCGTCAATGATAGATGAAAATGAACTTTTACTTCCAGCTTGGAAAGCAGATTTCATTGACTTCCCAACCTTAATTTCTTCCCTAATTCTTTCGTAGGTGATAATGTTTGCATC
>JAPSKD010000219.1 GCA_031177865.1 Bacillus sp. (in: firmicutes)
GCAGTGCCGATGGTAAAAAGGTTATCAAATTCATGCATTTATGGCCGGAAGGCAGCTCAAATGCTCAGTTCTCTATTGTAAAAGATGTGATAGCAGAGTATGAAAAAGAGCACACAGATATTAAAATTGAAACTGAAATCCTAAACCCAGATCAATACCGCGAAAAGCTTAAGGTATTAGCTTCTTCTAATGAACTGCCAGATATCGGTATGACTTGGTCAGATGGTTTTATCAAGCCTTACGTTGAAGGTGACATGTTAGCTCCACTAGATGATGTTGTTGATAACGATGCAGACCTTAAAGATGCATTTATCCCTGGTGTAAAGGAATCATATGCGGTTGATGGAAAAACATATGGTCTTCCACTTGAGTTAAATATTTCTTATGTATTCTACAACAAAGAAATTTTTGAGAAATATAATTTAGAAGTTCCACAGACTTTCGAAGAGTATAAAAATGTTGTAAAAACTTTAGCTGACAACGGCGTTGTTCCTGCAACTGTTGGTGCGAAAGACGGCTGGCCAGCATCATTCTGGTTTATGTATCTAGCAGACCGTATTGGCGGATCTACTATTTTAACAGACGTTATTAAAGGTAAAGCAAAAATGGACGACCCAGCGATTGTAAAAGCAGCTGAGGAAGTACAAAACCTAGTTGATATGGGTGGATTCGTTAAAGGTTCAAGTGCACTATCAAACGACGATGCAAAAGGTTACTTCATGAATGAACAGGCAGCGATGTTCTTAACAGCTACTTGGGAATTACCAAACTACACAACAAGCCCTGACGTAGCACAAGAATTCAAAGATAAGATTGGCTATTTCAAGTTCCCAACATATGAAGGCGGAAAAGGGGAAAGCATCGACAGCTACGTAGGCGGACCTGGTGTTGGTTTATTCGTAGCAAAAGATTCTAAAGTACAAGAAGAAGCAAAAGACTTCGTTGGATACCTTGTAAAGAGATGGGGAGAAAAATCAGTCATCGACGCTGGTGTTATTCCTGCAACGAAAGTAGACACAGCAAGCCTTGATCTTGCTCCAATGTACATTGAAATCTTAAAGGATTTGAGCGAAGCATCAAACGTTACAACATACTTTGATACTCAATCCAGCCCGGCTGTATCTGAATTACATCATGATTTAGTAACTGCTCTCTTTGGAAAACAAGTGACACCGGAAGATTTTGTGAAACAACACAAAGATGAACTCGCTGAAGAGAAAAAGTAAAATGGCCTAATCAAAATCTCAGTGTAGAGGGCATACAGGTTATGCCCTCTATCATTTTAGCCGCCTTTTCAAATGGCTGCGATAAAGGCGAATGTTGATATTGGCACCCTGTTATTTGCGCGGAAGGCACGAAGAATCCTCGAAAATGCTATCGAATTTTCTTCGTGCGTGGGTGAATTCAAGGAGTAATTCAATGTCCTGCGGGAGGACGGGGCAAGGGAGACCCCGCAGGCGCTTTAGCGCCCCGTACCGCCCTAAGGTGCACGAAGTGCCTCGTGACAGGCAGAGACCGCCTGTCACTGCGGTGATTATTCAAAGAAGCTTTCCTTAGTGGAGTGCAAATCAACAGACAAATTTAACACAGCCTTTCAAATAAGAAGGGAGTATAAACATGAAAAGTGTAATGTCAAACAAATGGGTAATTAGCCTTTACGTACTTCCATCGTTACTTCTTATTCTACTATTAATCTATATCCCAATTGTCCTAACTGGTTATTACGGTCTAATGGACTGGAACGGCATCGGCAAGATGAAGTTCATCGGTTTAGAGAATTACATTGAATTAGCAAAGGACACAAAGTTTTGGCAAAGTGCATGGCATTCCCTATTACTAGGCCTTTTTTCCACTTTGAGCTTGGTTGGTTATTTAATTTTATCGCTAATCCTAGCAAGTAAAATTAAAGGTGCTAACTTTCTAAGAAAAATTTACTTAATTCCAATGTTATTATCTTCTGTAGCAATCGGACAGCTTTGGGCGAAAATTTTTGACCCTACGAACGGTATGCTTAACAGATTGCTAGTGTTGATTGGCGTTGACAATCCTCCGCTATGGTTAGCGGATTCTAATATCGTACTATACGCGCTCTTCTTTCCAATCGTTTGGCAATATGCAGGTTTCTATATCATTATTTTCTATGCAGCATTAAAAAATGTTCCCGAAGAACTGATCGAGGCTGCAAAAATTGATGGAGCGACTCCTATTCAAATTGCGTATAAAATTAAGGTTCCTTTAATCGCAGGTGTAATCAAAGTCATGGTCATCCTGGCGATTGTCGGTTCATTAAAGTATTTTGACTTGATTTTCGTCCTAACTGGCGGCGGCCCTAACGGTGCCTCTGAGGTTATGGCCTCTTACATGTATACAGAAGCTTTCAGCAAATATAACTTCGGTTACGGAAGTGCCATTGGATTCGGTTTATTAATCATTTGTATCGTTGCAACATGGATAATCCAAAAATTACTTAATACAAAAGATGTTGACTATTAATAAGGGGAGTGAAAAGGATGAGTAAGGTTGCATTAGAAACACAAAAAACGACCCTATCAGCTTCTTATAAAACCAGTAAAACACTAGGTAACAGAATTGGATATGGAATTCTTTATTTTATCTTAGGAGTTATTGCAATCATACAGGTTTACCCGCTATTATGGTTATTTCTGTTTTCCTTAAAAACCAATCAGGAAGTTTTCGGGATGTCCCCGTTTGCGCTTCCACAAGATCCACAGTGGGGCAACTATGCGAAGGCTTGGACAGCGGGTCATATCGATGTCTACTTCTTTAACAGTGTTTTGTACACGGTCGCAGCAGTTGTGCTTACTGTCATCCTTGCCAGCTTTGTAACGTTTGCTATTACGAGAATGGAATGGAAGTTAAGTGGATTAGTCCTTGGTTTGTTTATGGCAGGATATATGATCCCGCTTCATTCAACCTTAATTCCATTATTTAATTTCTTTAAGACAGCAAATATGATTGATAATCCAATGTCCGTTATCTTATCGTATGTAGCGTTTAACTTACCGATTACGATTATGATTTTAACTGGATTTTACAAGACAATCCCACGGGAGATTGAAGAAGCAGCGGTTGTAGATGGCTGTTCCGTCCACCGGATCTTCTTCCAAATTACGCTCCCAATGACCGTGCCGGTGCTTTCAACCACTGTCATTATCAACATGATTTATAACTGGAACGAATTCGTCTTCGTTAACACATTCCTGAGCTCTGACAAATGGAAAACTATTACCGTTGGGGTAAACAACTTCGTAGGACAGTATTTGACTGATTGGGGAGCAATTGGTGCCACATTGATGATTAGTATCATCCCGGTATTGATAGCTTACTTTATTTTAAGTGATCGTATTGTTGAAGGTATTGCAGCAGGATCAGTAAAAGGTTGATGATAAGAAAAGGCTGACTTGAAATGGGTCAGTTTTTTTTGTATGTAAAACACATAAGGTAATTGGTTGAGCTGCCCAGAAAAGAAAACAGACAACTTTCAAAAACAACCTATGTCGAATATCAATGTAACAGGGACAAATACCTGTTATAATATAGAAAAGATAAATGAATGTTGACGAAGGGGTTGGTAGAGATGAAACTTATCATCGCTGTTGTTCAGGACCAGGATAGTAATCGGTTATCAAAAGCACTGGTTGATAATAATTTTAGAGCGACAAAGCTGGCAACTACAGGCGGCTTTTTGAAATCTGGCAACACCACCTTTATGATTGGAACAGAAGATATTCGTGTAGATCGTGCCTTGCAAATCATAAAAGATAACTGTAAATCACGGGATCAATTAGTGGCCCCCGTTTCCCCTATGGGAGGAAATGCAGATTCTTTTGTACCTTATCCGGTTGAAGTTGAGGTTGGCGGTGCTACTGTTTTTGTTCTTCCAATTGAACAATATATGCATTTTTAAATCTATAATAAATATAAGTGGGTGATGAACTTGGTGAAAACATGGGACCAACTAGAAGAACTTCAGCCTTCCGTGCTAAAAATGTTAAAGAATAGTTTGTTGAAAGAGCGAGTCGCCCACGCCTATTTACTTGAAGGAATCAGAGGGACTGGAAAAAAAGAAATTGCCTTATTAATCACAAAAGCATTATTTTGTGATTCTTTAATAGAAGGCTTTAAACCATGTGAGGCCTGTCACAATTGCCGTCGTATTAATAGCGGTAATCATCCAGATGTCCATAAGGTTGAGCCCGATGGGTTATCGATTAAGAAACAACAAATTCAAGATCTTCAGGAGGAATTTTCAAAAAAAGGCGTGGAATCGTCAAGAAAGGTTTATATGATTAGTGACGCTGATAAAATGAGTGTGAGTGCGGCAAATAGTTTGTTAAAGTTCCTTGAGGAACCAAACTCACAAACAACAGCTTTTCTATTATCAGAGCAGCCGCAGCAACTGCTGCCAACTATACTCTCACGGTGCCAAATTTTATCATTTAAACCATTATCTCCATTAGCGATGATTAATCAACTGACTGAAAACGGCGTAAATCCAATGAAAGCGCCCTTATTAGCACAGCTAACGAATAACCTTGATGAGGCATATGAATTAAATGTCGATGATTGGTTTGCACAAGCCCAAAAAATAGTGTTAAAATTATATGAGGTGTTGAGAAAGAATTCTTTAGAGGCAATGGTTACTCTTCAAGGAGATTGGTTCTCACACTTTAAAGAGAAAGAACAGATTAATCGTGGTTTAGATCTTTTACTTCTTATTTTTAAGGATTTATTATATATACAATTAGATAAACAGGAGCAAATCGTCTTTAAAGCTGAAAGTGACCGGTTGAGACAATATGCTCTTGAAACATCCGGACGGCGGTTATCGGATCAAATGTCGGCTATTCTCGAGGCAAAAAGGAAGCTTGCGGCTAATATGAATCCGCAGCTAATGATGGAAGAGCTTGTGTTGAATTTGCAGGAGGGATCTTCATTTGTATGATGTTGTAGGAGTACGCTTTAAAAAAGCGGGTAAAATCTATTATTTTGATCCTGGAGACCTCTCAATTCAAAAGGACGACTTTGTAATTGTCGAAACAGTGCGCGGCGTAGAATACGGAAGGGCCGTTGTTCCGCGTAAACAGGTTGAAGAGCACGACGTCGTTTTACCTTTAAAAAAGGTAGTGAGAATTGCAGATCACAAGGATCGAATGATCGTTGAAGAAAATAAACAAGCTGCCCAGGAAGCATATGATGTTTGTAATGAAAAAGTAAATGGACATCAATTAGATATGAAACTAGTGGATGTTGAATATACATTTGACCGAAATAAAGTGATTTTCTATTTTACTGCTGACGGCAGAGTAGATTTTCGTGAGTTAGTAAAAGATTTAGCGTCCATTTTTCGGACAAGAATTGAATTGCGCCAAATCGGTGTTCGGGACGAAGCAAAAATGCTTGGAGGAATTGGTCCATGTGGAAGAATGCTATGTTGTTCCACATTTTTAGGTGATTTTGATCCTGTATCCATTAAAATGGCAAAAGACCAAAATCTCTCTTTGAATCCTACTAAGATATCCGGTTTATGCGGTAGACTTATGTGCTGTTTAAAATATGAAAATGATGAATATGAAGCTGCTAAAGAACAACTGCCTGATTTAGGCGAAATAATTGAAACTCCTCAAGGTCGAGGAAAAGTGGTAGGATTAAATATATTAGAGCGGGTACTTCAGGTGGAACTAAAGGAACAGGATCGAGTTCTGGAGTATACATTGGACGAAATCATTAAAGAGGGTGCCTTGTCTATACAATCCACAGATTAAGAGGTGTGCGACGTGGATAAAAAAGAGATATTTGAATCAGTAAGTAATATGGAAACACAAATTGGCCATCTTTACCAGCAACTCGGGGAATTAAAGCAGCATTTAGCCGAAATACTAGAAGAGAATCACTATTTAAAGCTAGAAAACGAACATCTAAGACGCCGTTTAGATGTAACCACGGACAAAGAAAAAAAGGATGAGAAAGTTAAAAAAGGGACAACTTCTCGTGTGTCTGCCGGAGATCGGACTTTAGATATTGGAGAAGGATATGATAATCTTGCTCGTCTCTACCAAGAAGGATTTCATATTTGTAATCTTCATTTTGGAAGTTTACGTAAGGAAGGCGATTGCTTATTTTGTCTCTCCTTTCTTAATAAGAAATAACATGAAGAGGTTGACACAGGTCAGCCTCATTTTTTTACATATTATTTAGAGGTGTGTAGTTATGGTTATGTTAAAGGATGATGAGCGGCTTGATTACTTACTTGCTGAGAATTTAAGGATTATTCAAAGTCCGTCAGTTTTTGCTTTTTCGCTTGATGCGGTTTTACTCGCTCGGTTTGTGTATGTCCCGATACAAAAAGGGAATATCATTGATCTTTGTAGTGGAAATGGTGTTATCCCATTATTTTTAAGTGCCCGTTCAAAGGGGAATATTATTGGTGTAGAGATACAAGAACGTCTTTATGACATGGCAGTAAGAAGTATTGAATATAACCATCTTCAGGAACGCCTTCAGATGATTCATGGAGATATAAAAGAAATGCCTAAACAATTAGGCTATGGAAAGTTTGATGTAGTCACTTGTAATCCTCCTTATTTTATAACCCCATCAAAGGAAGAAATAAATCCGAATGAACATTTGGCGTTTGCCCGTCATGAGATACTATGTACTCTTGAAGACGCGGTAAAGGCTTCGAGTCAGCTCGTAAGACAGGGAGGGAAGGTAGCATTTGTTCATCGTCCAGGAAGGCTGATGGATATCATTACGGTCATGCGACAGTATCGTCTTGAACCGAAGCGCATTCAGTTTGTCTATCCCAAGCAGGGGAAAGAGGCAAATACATTATTAATAGAAGCAATCAAAGACGGCAGTCCAGATTTAAAAATACTTCCACCTTTATTTGTTTATAATGAAGAGGGGGAATATACAGCGGAAATCAGAAAGATTTTATATGGAGAATAGTAAGGGGTTGTTGTTAGATGTGGCAGCAAAAGAGCTTTGAAAATGAAGCGCATAAAGGAATACTTTATCTCGTTCCAACGCCAATTGGCAATCTTGAGGACATGAGTTTTCGTGCTGTAAGGATTTTAAAGGAAGCGGATTTGATTGCAGCAGAGGATACAAGAAATACTAAGAAGTTATGCAATTACTTTGAAATTCAAACACCAGTTGTCAGTTATCATGAGCATAATAAAGAATCGAGTGGGGAAAAGCTTATTCATAAAATTAAGGAAGGCAAGAAAATAGCTTTGGTGAGTGATGCTGGTATGCCAGCTATATCAGACCCAGGATATGAGCTTGTAGAGGCTGCATTAAGAGAAAAGGTAACCGTAGTGCCATTACCGGGAGCTAATGCAGCCCTCCCAGCGTTAATTGCCTCAGGACTTACCTGTCAGCCCTTCTATTTCTATGGATTCTTAAATCGGAGTAAAAAGGAAAAGAAAACAGAGTTAGATAGCTTAAAGAAACAAACAGGGACTCTTGTTTTCTACGAGTCACCACATCGACTTAAAGAAACCTTAACGAGTATGTATGATATCCTTGGGAATCGTCAGGTAGCTATTTGTCGAGAATTAACTAAAAAATTCGAGGAATTTATAAGAGGAAACTTATCCGAAGTAGTGGAGTGGGCTCATCAGGATGAAATTCGCGGTGAATTTTGTTTGATCATTGAAGGTGCGGATGAAAGCAAACTAAAGGAAGAAGAAAGTTCCTGGTGGGAAACCTTGTCGATTGAAGAACATGTAAATCACTACATAAGTGTAAAAGATATTCCTTCAAAAGAGGCAATAAAACAAACAGCGAAGGATCGGGGCATAAACAAACGTGAGGTATATCAGGCATACCATATCGACCAATAATGATTAAAAGCTCTTTTCTTAAACTTTGTTGCTTTGGAGATTAAAAGCACTTGAATGAGTTGTGATTTGTTGCAAAAAGCATTCAATTGTAAGAAAAGAGCTAGCAAACTTCATTTCAAGCAGAAAGATAGATTGTTTCACGTTAAAATCGGCTTTAGGAGTTTAACAACAATTTTCACAAAAACAGCCTCATTAAAAAAAAAGCTTCTCCCGCTGTAGGAGAAGCTTCATTTATATTATTTTACTAATTCAAATTGGCTTTTGATTTCATTTACTAATTGTTCTGCACCTTCGCGGCTAAGGATTAACTTTCCGCCAGCAAGTGCTAAGTTATCATCAGAAACTTCACCAGTTACTTGGCAAGTCATATTAGGCTTATATTTCTTTAAGATAATGCGCTCATCATCAACATAAATTTCAAGTGCGTCTTTTTCAGCAATACCAAGTGTTCTTCTTAATTCGATAGGAATAACTACACGACCTAATTCATCAACTTTACGGACAATACCTGTAGATTTCATTTTAATAGCTCCTCTCGTATTTAACCTATTAATTTATTTCTCTATCAATTCGTCATTATTCGACATTATTTTTATAAATTTATAATACCAGCCATTCCCATTTCCGTCAATTATTTTATGGTGAAAAATAATGGCAAATATTATCAGTTCACAGGAATGTTGATATATCAATCTATAATGAATCGCCATTCAGGTGAAATCGATTTTTAACATTATTGTTGTTTTTAAATTACATTTTTAACATCTTTGTGAAATTCGACAAAAAACTACAATAATCTTCTATTTC
>JAPSKD010000220.1 GCA_031177865.1 Bacillus sp. (in: firmicutes)
GCACTCTGAATTGATAAATACCAGAATGTTTCAGCGTTTGGAATAAACTAACTCGCTACACAGTCTCGTAAAAGTTATATATTCTACCCTGATTACAGTTAAAGTTTGAAATGGAACGGTTTTTTATGTGGATGATGGTAAGCCTCAAAGTTAGGCAGCATTTGCTGCATATACACAGCAGAAAGCTGTTCTTTTGGGTCGATTAATACCCACGTGCCCGCTAAACCACACCATCCGAATTCTCCAATTGAACTGTTACTGCCACCTAAAGGCGGATCAATCATGAGTCTGACACCCAATCCATAACCATAGCCCTTCAGAAACTCCCAATTATAGTACTGCAACACCTCATAGGGATAAACTAAGAGGAAGTTTCTCGATTAAGACGATGGTAGGAACCTTTCAATCGATGGGAATTATGGTTTTCTTGCTTATGTATGGTTTTCTATTGAAGCTTCGATTTGGTGGGGAAGAGCATAACCATGGGGACGGTTCTTGTGGCTAGGAAATTTACAAGGAGAACCGTCCCCGTGGTTCCCACCACCGTAGTTCAAGTTTTTACCAAGGAGGATAATATGGAAAGGTTAAAGATTTCAGAGAATAGAAGATATTTTACACTTCAGGATGGAACACCGTTTTTATCTGGTTGGCAGATACGGATTGGACAATGGCACAGAGATTAAAAAGGGACGATGCAGAATCCTTGATGCAAAAAAGAAAATCCCAAGGATTTACTGTACTTCAAATCGTTGCGCTGGATCCGGAGCAAGGTAGGGAGATGAGAAATCCAACTGGAGAAAAGGCTTTAATCAATGAAAATCTGGACACTCCTAATGAGAAATACTTTGAGTACTTAGACTGGATAATAGACAAAGCGGAGGAAAATGGATTTTATGTCCTTTTACTTCCTGTCTGGGGAGAACTTGTAGTAGGTCATAACTGGATGGGGGAGTTTTCAGAAAAAATTGTTACAAAAGAAAATGCTTTTAATACGGAAAATGGATTGGTAATCGCTATAAAGATAGAACAAATATCATTTGGTGTCTAGGTGGGGACAGGCAGCCTATTCATCTAGGAGTAGATTACAAGGATGTTTGGCGCAATATGGCGGAAGGGATTGCAAACGGGGTTCTACAAAAGGATATGAAACATAACGAAAAAGATCCTGATTGGCAAATGCTTTTAATAACTTATCATGCATGCCATGAACGGGAGACCGGCGAATGTTCAACAATGTCTTATTGGACTGATGACGATGCCTGGATATCATTTATTATGATTCAATCTGGACATGGGTTAACACCGAAAAATTATGAATTAGTGCAAAAGGATTATAATAGAAAAAATTCTATGCCTGTTTTTGATGGAGAACCTGCTTATGAACAAATGCCAACAACTTGGCCAGTTATGACAGATTTCCATGGGGGATGGATGGTTAGGAAACGTGCCTATTGGAGTTTGTTTGCAGGTTCCTTTGGTCATACATATGGGCATCCATCTGTGTGTTGGATGATTTCAGAAAAGGAAAGAGATAACTTTAGAAGATATTCTTGGTTTGAAGCTTTAGACCAACCTGGCGCATGGCAGATGAAAATCTTGCGTGATTTTTTGGAATCAAGAGATTTAAGTCAGTGTATTCCGGGTCAGGATTTACTAATTGAACAGAATCATAAGTTGCAAGATGTTACAGATGAACACAATCAGGCATGTATAGAAAAGGAAGGAAAATTCGCTTATCTATACTTCCCATCAGGTGGAGAAGAAAACATAGATTCAAGTAGATTGAAAATAGATCAAATACAAATTTGGTGGTTTAATCCGAGAGATGGACAATGCTATACACAAGAGAATGTTTTCTCAGATAGAGCAATTAGAGTAGATGTAATAAAAGAAGATGAAAAGCGAGGCGCTTTAAAAATAATAACACCTACTCGTGGATATGAGCAGGATTGGGTATGTGTGATAGAAAACAGAAATAATTATTCAACAATTCCCGGAAAAGCAAAAATTTATAGAGATATGCCTGTACCACCTGAAATCAGGAAAACCTTTATGTGGTAATATGAATAAGATCGAATTTTGGACACTAAAACATTGTTCAACATTCGGAAAGTAAGAAGAGGGTAAAAGTTGTTAGTGAACAACTAATAATCTATTCTTTGGTCCCATTCATTTTTTGTTCCTATAGGCTATTTAATCAGCTGCTCAAATTGATGGGCGGCTTTTTTTTGCAAATGTGGTAAAACATATGTGTATGAAATGTCTTAGAAGCAATATATTTCTATTTTTCTAGATACTGTCCTTTTAAGAGCAGCGTTAAATTCAAATGTCAGAATATTTGGTATATAATAGAAAAATCACAACGATTTGTTATACCGAAGGGGGATAATATGAAATACAAGATTAGTGAATTAGCCACCGTACTTAACGTTACAACAAATACAATTAGAAGATATGAAAAGATGGGTTATATCACGTCCAAAAGATCTGAAAATAGCAATTATCGATACTACAATGAAGATGACCTATCAACGTTTATGAATGTTAGACTATTACGAAAGTATGGTTTTACACATACCGAAATAGGAAATATGAAGAACAGTGATATGGCAGGCTTAATCTCTGAATACGAGAGGCGAATGAAGAAATTTGACGAACAAATTAACTATTTAACAAATTTAAGACATAGGCTTAAAGATGATTTGGTTCTAATGAAAAAAGCCGAGGAAATTAAACAACTATGCTACATAAGAGATTGCGTGGATCTTTCATATGTACTTTATCAAAGGAGGGATGAAATATTAACGGAACCCCAAAGAATAACCGCCATCCAGGATCACTTATATTTGTCGCCGGAAGTATTGCGGGTTTATCTAATTAGAAAAGAAGATGTAGAAAACAACCGTCTCATTCTAAATGTGGGTGTGGCTATTAAAACGGCCCATGTGGATAGATATAATATAAAACAAAATGAATATACGGAAAGATATGAAAAACGAAAATCCCTCATTAGTGTTGCAAAACTCCCGGTAAATGGCGAAAAAAATGTAAAAGAAGATTTGCTGAAAGAACCTTTCAAGTATATGCAGGAGCATAAATTAAAAATGAATGGGGACATTATTGGAATTGTAATTGCCAATGTGATAGAAGATCAACAGGAAATGCAGTATGTTTTAGTTGGTGTTCCCATAGCGGAAATGTAACCTTTGGATTATTTACTATGACATAGTGTCAACCTTCATAATAACATACGTGGGTAAAACAAAATGTATGGAGGGGGGGAACTGACACATGCGAAAGAAGGAGAAAAGGCAGCCATTTTTAACAACGTTTTCATTCATGGATTTCTATTAGAGAGCCAAGCTTTGGAGTAAGAAATTTACTATTTTAATGTATTGGTAATCTATTAATCTAAGAAGCTTCAATAGTTGAGAGGGGTTCAAGAATGAAAATCAAGTCAAAGAAAGCGATTAGCATATTACTGACTTTCATCATATTTTTCACCTCGGCATTTAACAACGTTGTTGCATTTGCCAGTGATACATCTAACGACAGGAAAATTGACATTTGGGATTTTGGAGGAATACAAACCTCAGGAGATATATACAACAATATTATTACAGCGGATGTTCTTGACAGTAAAACGACAATTAAATCTGGTACGTTTGTAACCACTGCCTTTGGGGATTTAACCATAGCCAATCCGAGTACAACGGATAGGTCATACTATTATCAGTCAGATGGTTCTACCGTAGGTCTAAATTCCTCTGGTTTCTGGGGAAGTCAAAAGTATAGTTATGATGACAGTTATAATGCAAACGGAGTTTATTACGCAAATGGCACTGGAGGTCCCGGGAGGAGGTATTTGACCCTTGATAATGTTGTAGCCGGGGATAAAATTACGGTTTACGGTGGAACGAGCAATGGAGATGAAACCATTCACTTTGTTCACGCAGCAGTAAGTGTAAGCGGAACGACAGTTACAGTAAAACCGGATGCTTCACAGGTTCAGGATAGTACAGCTTCTTTTACGACATCCGCACAAAAGGTTGAATTCACAGCACAATATTCCGGATCATATCAAATTTATGTTTCAGCTGATAAAGGTGGAAAACCTTATTTCCAAAGAGTGACGAGGACTCCCGGTGTTAAGGTAAGTGGATCTGTGAACTTAAATGGCAGTGATATTTCCGCAGGGTATGCACTTAATTTTACGAATCAGAAAAAAGGCGATACTACAACCGTAAATGTTAATGCAGACAATACCTTTGATGCCGTTCTGGCAACGGGCTATGATTATATTGTCACATTAAACAACATAGCCAGTTACAGAATTTCCGATGAAACCAAGGTCGTAAGTACATCGACTTCTGATATTAATGCAGGAAAAAGTGTTAGCTTTGATGTTGTAGCTAACAAGCTTGTCTCCATAAGCGGTAATATTAAGGGGTTTGACAGCAGTTATAATGTAAGTAAATTAGAAATCAAATTTACTCCTCCAGATGGAAGCCTTGCCTCACCGGTTACAGCAATTGTTAATACAAATGATAAGACATTTAAAGCTGATGTTCAGGATGGAGTACCGTATTCAGCCGTTATTTCGGGTGTCAATGATTATGAAATTGTGGATGGCGGCAGTATAAATTTAAGGGCTGACACCGTTCAGGATATTACAGTTGCTAAAAAAGCAGTACACACTGCAACAGGTTTATTCAAGGGATTACCCTCAACAGCTAAAATTTCAAGTATCACATTTACCAATGTTGATGATGGATACATTTATACCGGGACCGCTTCAATTGGCGGATACACAGTAAGCCTCAGAGATGGCGCGTATAACGTTACAGCAGTTTCTTCCGAGAATTATAGTACGAGTTCTCACGTAGTTATTAATGGACAGGATACCGCAAAGGATATTCTGTTTCTTAGCAACACTGCTCCAGAGCCCCTTGCCTGGGTTCCAGATTTGTATGTTGGCGACAGCTCTAAGGCCAATAATTTCAGTACAGTTAAGGAGGCTCTTGATGCAGCAGCCCGAATGAACCCCACAGATGAGGCTCATAGAATAACCATTCATATCGCGCCGGGTGTATACAGGGCACAGCTTGTAATAAAAACTCCATTTATTACACTTGTAAATTCTAATCCAAATCCAACCAGCGATCCAAGTACGCAGGTTAAAATTACTTGGTATTACGGTATTGGGTATAAATATTACAGCATGGGGTCTGACGGCTTCTATAATGCAGAAAATGCATTTGATAAGTATTCCAAGAATATTGCCAGTAAATGGGGAGGTACCGTCTATCTCACCAGGACGGCTACCGACTTCAAAGCTCAAAACATCGTATTTGAAAATTCCTTCAACAAATACATGACAGATGAGGAGTTAGCTGATGGTGTGGAGCTTGCCAAAATACCATCCGCAAGCCAAATAAATGTAGACAGAAAGTCTTTTACAGATGTTACTTCAAAAACAGCTACAGAAAGAGCTGCAGCTATGATTATCGAGGGAAACCGAGCAGAGTTTGTTAATTGTAGTTTCCTTGGAAGCCAGGACACACTATACACCGGGAACAGCGGTACGAATAGCAGTTATTTTAAAAACTCTTTTATAGAAGGTAACACTGACTATATATTTGGTGATGGAAATGCGGTATTTGATAATGTTACATTGAATTTCGCTGGATACAGTGATAAGGCTGTGGGTGGTTATATAACAGCAGCAAGGGATACAGCATCCTATGGATACCTATTTAGGAACAGTACTGTAACAGCAAGCAGTAAAAATATGCAGGCTTCAGGTTTCTTCGGAAGACCCTGGGGAGCTGGAGCAAGAGTAACCTTTTTAAATACCAAGCTTCAGAGCGATTCTATCATAGATCCTAAAGGCTGGACGGATATGAGTGGTCCACCTGAAAATGCGCATTTTGCAGAATACAATACGACTTATAATCATTCAGCAGTAGAAACATCCCAAAGAAGAGCACCCGTTTTAACGAAGGCACAAGCTGCCGAAATTAATGTTGCCGATTATTTAGGAGGTTGGACACCATCGTCTTTTACAGCTGACAGTGATACAGCACCAACATTTAAGGTTGCTCCTTTCTTCACAACAGATGATGATATCAATATACCCTACGTCGGAAATACCATTAGCTTAGGCTATGAATTTAATGATCCAAATGATAACTTAAACGACAGTTCTTTAATTGAGTGGTACAGAGTAAGTGCGGATGGAACTGAGACGTTGATCAATGCCACAACAGCATATATTTCAAAAACTTACAAAATTACAAGTGCCGATGCAGGCTATTATATCAAGGCTGTTGTTACGCCGGAAACCGTGAATGGTTTGAAGGGCACACAGACGTCTATAAAGCTTGACAACCTGGTTAGAGTAGGCTCATCCGGTGGCGGAGGAAATGAGATTCCGGATGGCCAGCGTGTAAATATTTATCTAGCAGGTGATTCAACGGTTAAGACATACGGCCCAACCTCAGATACAGGTGGCTGGGGAGAATATTTACAGAAATTTTTCAATTCGGATAAGGTGAATGTTGTTAATTATGCAAACGGAGGCAGAAGCTCAAGAAGCTTTATAAATGAGGGAAGTCTTGATAAAATTGCGACTACCATTAAAGCTGGTGACTATTTGCTGGTTCAATTTGGACATAATGACGAAGCAAATCAATCAGGATATCTCTTAGACAGATTTGTTTCTATGGGAGCACCGGATGCAAACGGTATTTATCCTTCCATTCCGGGTGTTAAAGAGGCAACACCGGCAAGTCTTTTACAACAGTATGGCGCAGAATATTATCCATATACAAGCGGTACCTTTAAGTGGTATCTGCAGCAGTATATTGATGTAGCAAGAAATGCAGGTGCCACACCTATTTTAGTTACTCCTGTTTCAAGACAATATTTTAACTCGGATGGCACAATAAGACCTCATCATGATGCTGCAGACACCACAACTGGAACTATTACAACTTCCAATAATGCTTATGCAAGAGCTGTTGAACAGTTAGGTGCGGAGCAGGGTGTTAAAGTTATTGATATGTTTGATTTAACAAAAGATTCCTTTGAAAAAGCATACAAGAATGACCCTGCAGCCACTAAAGGTAACTCTCCTTTAGCAAGGGCAATAATGGTTCCTGCAGATTCGACTCACAATAATAAGATTGGAGGTTTTTATAACGGCGCTTTAATTGCCAAAGAAATACAGGGCCTTGGATATAACATCTCTAACTACGTTATTCCACCTGTAAGAGTAGGCGGTGTAGACGGAAAGAACAGCGTACAATTTGAAGTGGACTCACACAGTAAAGTAAGTGTATATACCCCTGATGCAATCGGTGTTTATACAAATCACCTAAATACTTATTGGACTGCTGAGACCCAGGCTCTTATTGATCGATTTTCTACAGCACCTGTGGATCATACCGCTCCAGTCACAACCTCCAATGCTCCAACAAACTGGTCGAAAGACAACGTAACCGTCAAACTGGACGCTTCTGATAACGAGAGTGGTGTTGCCGAAACCTTCTATTCAATCGATGGGTCTGATTATGTGAAGGGAACATCCTTTACAATAAGTTCCGAAGGAGAGCATACAGTATCCTTCTATTCTGTTGATAAAGCAGGAAATATAGAACAGGCTCATAATCATCATATTATGATTGATAAGACGGCACCTGTTACAACGGCTGCAGTCACACCAGTTCAACCGGACGAGCTGAGCGGGTGGTATATACATGATGTAGAATTAAGTCTTAACGTTTCTGACAAACTATCGGGTGCGGCCAAAACGGAGTACAGCTTGGATGATGGGGAAACCTGGAAAACATACACGGAGCCGATCACAATCAAGAAGGATGGAAAATATAATGTAAGCTATCGGTCATTGGATAATGTCGGAAATATTGAAGAGAAGCAAAACATCTCTATTAATCTAGATGCCACTGCTCCTACTATCGATATAACTGGCGTTGCGAATGATATTTACAACGATTCCGTGGATATCAATCCGGCCATAGAGCTCAAAGATAATTTGTCCGGAATTGACAACACAAAAACAACTATAGCATTGGATGGAAACACCATAGAAAATGGGAAGACAATTCCTCTTTATACTCTGCCACTTGGTCAGCACGAGTATAGTGTAACAGCATATGATTTGGCTGGGAATATGGTAATCCAGGTTGTTAAGTTCCAAACTTCTACTAGCATCCGATCCTTGCAGGAATTGATTACACGCTTTACGGAAGCCGGATGGATAGATAGTAACGGCATAGCTAAAAGCTTGAAGAGCAAGTTGGACGCGGAAAATTTGGCTGCATTTTTGAAAGAAGTTAGGGCTCAAAGAGGCAAGCATATTTCTGTACAATATGCAGATTATCTCATCCGAGACGCTGAATACTTGTTGTCCAATAAATAAATCATTATTGAAAAGTTTAGCTCAACTGAAATATTTTGCTCCCCCTTTTTTATGAAGGGGGAGCTTTTCGTTTCTATAGCAAAAATGAAAACGTTTTAATTATTGACTATGACATAGTGTCAACCTTCATAATAACATACGTTGGTAACACAAAATGAATGGAAGGGAGAACTGAAACATGCGAAAGAAAGAAATGACGCAGTGAT
>JAPSKD010000221.1 GCA_031177865.1 Bacillus sp. (in: firmicutes)
TAATCCTGATTACGGATGTAAAAGCATACAAAAATGCTTCTCTCAAAAAAGAACAGAAGGTGTCAAAATTTTTAGGATGGGTCAATATTTCAATTGGCTTTGGGTTAATAGCTGCAGATTTCATATACACACATTTCATGTGGTGATTTTGTTTTTGGATCTCAATTTCGAGGTCCAATTTTTTTATGAATTTTGAGGGTAAATGTATCCGTTATCACCATGATGAAATAAGGGTTTTTATCATACTTTATCCGGTTGAAGTGATGAAATAATATGTAAGATAACCTTCCAAACTCATGTTAATAAAGTTGTCATGATGTTATAAATGATTCAGATAATTCAAAACGAATAAGGAAGGTGTTCACATGATAAAACAAAAGCTAGTTCTCATAGGGAATGGAATGGCAGGGGTCAGAGCGATTGAAGAAGTGTTGAAAATTAATCCAAATGGATTTGAAATTACGATTTTTGGCACTGAGCCCTATCCGAATTATAACCGAATTCAGTTATCAAAGGTCCTGCAGGGTGGTACTTCTGTGAGTGACATTACTTTAAATGACTGGGAATGGTACGAAGATAATAAGATTCGTTTTTATCCAGGAGAGACGGTAACGTCCATCAATACAAAAGCACAAACTGTCAGTACCGATAAAGGGCGAATAGAATCCTATGACCAATTAATTATTGCCACAGGCTCGAACCCATTCATGCTTCCATTACCAGGAGCAGATAAGGAAGGGGTTAAGGCGTTTCGGAATATAAAAGACTGCGAAGAAATGATTGAATATTCAAAAAGATATAAGAAGGCGGCGGTCATTGGCGGAGGTTTACTTGGATTGGAAGCAGCAAGAGGACTTCTTAACCTCGGGATGGAGGTTGATGTCATTCATATTTTTGATTACTTAATGGAGCGTCAGTTAGATCGAACGGCAGGGAAATTGCTGCAAACAGAGTTAGAGAAACAGGGCATGAATTTTATTTTACAAAAAAATACTGCAGAAATTACCGGCCGAAAACATGTTACAGGATTAAAGTTTTCGGATGGCAGCAGAATTAAAGCAGATTTGGTCGTGATGGCGGTCGGGATTAAACCGAATGTCGCGTTGGCGCAAGAAGCGGGAATACCAGTTAACCGTGGAATCCTTGTGAATGATTATTTAGAGACAGATATACAGAATGTGTTTGCGGTAGGGGAATGTGCCGAGCACCGCGGAATTGCCTACGGTTTAGTAGCGCCACTATATCACCAAGGACAAGTATTAGCGAAAAGACTCTGTGGGATACAGGATGAAGGCTACCAAGGTTCTGTTTTATCGACCCAATTAAAGGTATCAGGTGTTGATGTTTTCTCAGCAGGAAAAATCAATGAGGATGAGCGTACAAAAGTATATAAAATGTACGATGATTGGAATGGTGTTTATAAAAAAGTACTCATTGAAGACGGAAAGATTGCAGGTGCTGTACTGTTCGGTGATACAAAGGATGGAAATAAGTTATTTGACTTTATTAAAAAAGGGGCACTGATAGAGGAATATTTAGAGTCCTCTCAAGGTGATAATTCAGAGGTAAATTTAGTTGCCAGCATGTCTGATGAGGAGCTTATTTGCGGCTGTAATGGTGTCACTAAAGGAAGTATTGTAGAGGCAATTAAAGTAAATGGATTAACGACAGTTGACCAGGTGAAAGGCTGTACGAACGCTTCCCGTTCGTGCGGGGGCTGCAGGTCACTTGTTTCTGATTTACTCGCTTGTACACTTGGTGACCAATATCAGACGGACCAAAAGGAAGCGATCTGCGGGTGTACCACTTTATCAAGAGATGAAGTGCTAGCAGAAATTCGTGATAAGGGTTTGACACATATTCGTGAGGTAATGAACGTGCTGGAGTGGAAAACAGATGGCTGTTCAAAATGTAAGCCAGCTTTAAATTATTACCTAGGAATGATTGATCCACTGAAATATCAAGACGAGCACGAAGCCAGATATGTTAATGAAAGAATGCACGCGAATATCCAAAAAGACGGGACCTATTCGGTTGTTCCAAGAATGTATGGCGGCGTTACAACTTCCAATGACTTACGAAAAATTGCCGATGTTGCCGATAAATATAAGGTTGGCATGATTAAGGTTACCGGTGGTCAGAGAATCGATTTACTTGGTGTAAATAAAGAAGATCTGCCGAAAATGTGGGCAGACCTTGATATGCCGTCTGGATCTGCTTACTCAAAAGGACTTCGCACAGTTAAAACTTGTGTGGGTGAAAATTACTGCCGATTTGGAACACAGGATTCAATTGGAATGGGAATCCGACTTGAAAGGAAGTTCGAAGGCTTAAACACTCCACATAAAGTGAAAATGGCTGTGTCAGCCTGTCCTCGTAACTGTGCAGAAAGCGGAATTAAAGATGTAGGAGTTGTCGGTGTGGAAGGTGCTTGGGAAATGTATGTCGGCGGCAATGGCGGTACTCATCTACGGGAAGCTGATTTGTTGTTTAAGTTTAAAACAGGTGATGAGTTGGTAGAGATGATTGGAGCATTCCTTCAATATTATCGTGAAAGTGCGAAATACCTAGAAAGAACTTCAGCGTGGGTGGAGCGCTTAGGGATCGATCATATTAGAGAGGTACTATCGGACGAATTAATGGTGAAGGAGTACAATAATCGAATCAATGAGGCACTGTCAGTGGTTCAGGATCCATGGAAAGAAGCGATTAATAATAAAAACCTTTTAAGAGACTTATATCAAAATGTAAAGATTCCAGTAGAAACGAAATAATGGGGGAAGTGAATCTTATGGAAAAAACAATACGCAGCGTCTTTATCGGAGAAGTAGCAGAATTACCACAAAAGTTGGGTAAAACAGTCATCGTTGGCAATAAGGAAATCGCAGTTTTTAAAACGGAAAATGGCGATATTCGAGCCATTGAGAATCGCTGTCCCCATAAAGGCGGCGTCCTTGCAGAAGGCATACTAAGCGGCGAATATGTATTTTGCCCTATGCACGATTGGAAAATCAGCGTAAAGGACGGTAAGGTTCAGGCACCGGATGTAGGATGCGTTCAGACTTATCCAGTTGAAGTCAATAGTGGTCAAGTCTTTGTTTTAATCAGAGAATAAATGGGGATGTTGGCCACTTTGATAGATTCATAGTGACCGAATCATGGCAAAGATTGTGGTTTCGGTCACTATGAGAGGTTTATAGTGACCGAATCTGGCTAGTGAGCACCGTTTGGGTCACAAAAAGGGATTTATAGTGACCGAAATCGAAAAGAGATAGCGGTTTGGGTAACTATAAAAGGTCCATAGTGACCCAAATCGAAAAAGGATTGAAGTTTGGGTAACTATTAAGGGTTCATTGTGACCGAATGAAGAAAACAAAGCGGAGGTGACAAGATGACGATTGTAAGTCCAAATCAAGTAGTGGAAAGTATGATAAAAGCTGGAGAAGTAAAGTCGAAATTACCTGTGAAGGATTTGCTCATCAGGGGAGTACTAAGTGGAGCGTTGCTCGGCTGTGGTACTACATTAGCTTTTACTGCAGAAATCCAAACAGGTCTCGGAATCGTCGGGGCATTGTTATTTCCAACTGCATTTGTCATTATCATTCTCCTTGGATTGGAAATAGTAACTGGTAGTTTCGCACTGATTCCCGTTGCGGTGCTGGCGAAAAAAGCTTCAGCAGCCCACATGTTAAAGAATTGGTTTTGGGTCATTATTGGTCATATAATTGGAGCTGTTTTTTACGCCATTCTATATATTGTAGCAGTCACACAGCTTGGACAGGTTACCAATCATGCAGTTGCAGCAAAGATTCTTGCGGTGGCGGAAGCCAAAACACTAGGGTACAAAAGTCTTGGTTCAGAAGGTTTGCTCGTCGTTTTTGTAAAAGCGATGCTCTGTAATTGGATGGTGACACTTGGTGCTGTAATGGCGATGACGACAAAGTCCGTAATCGGAAAAATTGCTGCCATGTGGCTGCCAATATTAATCTTCTTTGCCCAGGGCTTTGAGCATGCTGTGGTTAATATGTTTGTCATCCCAGCCGGAATGATTCTTGGTGCAGATATCAGTATGGCTGATTGGTGGCTTTGGAATCAATTTCCTGTGCTAATTGGCAATTTAGTCAGCGGGGTTCTTTTTACCGGATTTGCGCTCTATTACACACATGGGAAAAAAGAAGCGAAAATGGTATTGGAGCTGCCAAAAACAAGAGCCGCGGTACCGAGTACACAGCGATAAGAAGGAGCGATGGTTATGGGGAAAGCGTATATTGTGGGAGCAGGTCCAGGTGACCCGGAATTAATAACGGTAAAGGCATTAAGATGTATCCAGAAGGCAGATGTAATTCTTTATGACCGGTTGGTTAATCCAGAATTATTAAAGGAAGCGAAAAGGAACTGTCATCTTATTTATTGTGGAAAACAACCAAATTATCATACATTACAGCAAGAAACAATCAACCATCTGTTAGTTAAATACACCAAACAAGGGAAAAACGTTGTGCGGTTAAAAGGCGGAGATCCATTCGTATTTGGACGCGGAGCGGAAGAAGTCGAGGCATTGGTGGAAAATGGGCTTGCTGTTGAAGTGGTTCCAGGCATAACAGCAGGTATAGCTGCTCCTGCTTATGCTGGAATCCCGATTACACATCGAGAATTAGGCAGCTCTTTTGCTGTCGTCACGGGGCATAAGCCGAAGGGGAAACCAACCGATATTAATTGGAAGAGCCTGGCAACAGCCGTTGACACGCTGGCGATTTATATGGGAATCTCAAACCTCCAGTATATTTGCGAGGAATTAATCAAGCACGGAAAAAAGGAAAATACTCCCGTTGCCATCATTCAGCAAGGGACGACGTTCGCACAGCGAACGGTTACAGGAACACTAAGTTCAATTGTCAGTGTGGTTGAAAAAGAGGGGATTCTAAATCCTGCGATGATCATTGTTGGAGAAGTCGTTACCTTCCGTGATAAAATAAGTTTACTAGAAACAGGAGGGAAGGCGGAAAGCTATGCAACAATGGCTTAAAGAAGTCGCAAGAGGAAAAAGAGGGTCCAAAGACTTAGACTATCAACAAACAAAAGAAGTCGCTCAATCTATTATTAGTGGCAAAGCAACAGACGCTCAAATTGCAGCCTATCTGATTGCACTCCGTTTGAAAACGGAATCTCCAGATGAACTGCTCGCATTTGTTCATGCCTATCAGGATGTTAGTGAAAAATTAGAATGGTCAAACCAAGCTATTATTGATTTAGCCAGTCCGTATAATGGAAGGAACTCTTTTACCGGAAGTATACCAACTGCAATTTTGATGGCCGAATACGGGATGCCAGTATTTTTACATGGAAGTGAGTCACTGCCTCCGAAATATGGAACGACCATCATGGAGATTCTTTTACAATTAGGTCTGAGTGTTTCTCAAACGCCTCAAGGAATGGTGAAAACAATGGAAGAAGTAGGAATTGCTTTCGCAAATACCGAGGTATATTGCCGTAGTTTAGGGGAGCTGCGTGGGATTCGTAAGGAGCTTGGGGTAAGAACTCTTTTTAATACAGTAGAGAAGTTATTGAACCTAGCAATGGCAGATTCGCTGATGATGGGCGCTTATCACCGAACGGCGATTAATAAAATTGCCCCTATTTTTAAAGAGCTTTCCTTTAAAAATGTCTATGTAGTTCAAGGCATGGAAGGTTCGGAGGATTTGCCTGTTCACCGCAACAGCTTTATTTATAAAATAACAGACAATAAGATCGAATCATCCATTGTAAAACCAGATGATTATGGCCTGTTGGTGCAGGAGTTAGATAAAGATAACAAGCTGTCAGCACAAGAGCAGTCTGACATTACGCTGGCGATTCTCAGCGGGGAACAATCTAAATCATTACAGCCATTTTACAATCAAGTGCTTTTTAATACTGGTATTAGGTATTACCTGTTTGGTGCTGTCAACGGAATAGGTGAAGGTATAGAGATAGCGAAACAACAACTAACGGAACAACGAGGTTTAAGTCAATTGGAAAAATGGAAAGTAAGTCAGCGTAAGTATATTATTTCCTAACAAATGCGTTCTGGACAGTATTATGCGTCTAGAACGTTTTTTTAATGGTCAAATGGCGGAAAATTTATTTTTCTAAATTTTTGTTTTTATTATTTACATAAAACCTATTGGTATGGTAGGATTAATTTCATCAAATACAAAATACTTATCAAGAGAGGCTGAGGGACTGGTCCTATGAAGCCCGGCAACCTGCTGTGCAAGGTGCTAATTCCAGCAAAATGATCTTCATTTTGGGAGATAAGGCGTTAACTATCGTGAGATGCCTTTCCTTTTGGGAAGGCTTTTTTGATAAACAGAGGGGGTTTTTAGTAATGACTACACCGGTAACCTATGAAAACTGGAGTCAAATATCCGATGATTTCACAATTGAGGATAAAACGAAAGGAGCAAAATCGGTTTTGGAGTGGGCATATAGCTCTTTTCCAGAAGATCAAATTGTGTATGCTTCGAGTTTTGGTGCTGAAGCTATTTGTTTAATCGACCTCATCCAACAGGTTAAGCCAGACGCGCATATCGTTTTCTTGGATACAGGCTTACACTTTCCGGAAACATATGAGGTTATTAACAAAATCGAAGAGCGTTTTCCTTCATTAAAGATTGAGCGAAAATTGCCAAAGCTAACATTAGATGAACAACGCGAACAATATGGATCTGCACTGTGGAAAAGGGAGCCTAACCAATGCTGTAATATCCGCAAAGTCATTCCGTTGAGGGAGACGCTGACGGCTAAACAAGCATGGATTTCAGGGCTTCGGCGTGAACAATCACCAACAAGAGCAAACACTCAATTTCTTAATAAAGATGATAAGTTTCAGAACATTAAAATCTGTCCGCTTATTCACTGGACATGGGAAGAAGTTTGGGCCTATATCAGGGAAAAAGATCTCCCTTACAATACCTTACATGATCAAAATTACCCTAGTATCGGCTGTTTTCCATGTACACAGCCTGTAGGTGCAGATGGAGATTCACGTGCAGGACGCTGGGTGGGAAGCGGCAAGACGGAGTGTGGCTTACACACATCCTAAAAAGGGGGCTTTTAGTTTGCTCACAATTATAGCAGTTACGATAGGATTATTTTTTGCAGTTAATATTGGTGCTAGTGGCGCAGCTGCTTCGATGGGGATTTCTTATGGAGCAGGAGTGGTAAAGAAAAGACTGGCATTGTTACTGTGCGGTATTACCGTCTTCTTTGGTGCCTGGCTTGGCGGCGGAGAAGTGGTCAAAACCATTGGAAGCGGGATTGTTCCAAACAGTACTTTTACGGTACCCATCGCTCTAATCGTTTTAGCTTCAGCTGCACTGTCGTTATTCTTAGCGAATATATTTGGGATACCACTTTCAACGAGTGAAGTAGCAGTAGGGTCAGTGGTAGGGGCCGGAATTGTATATCAATCTGTGTTTGTCAGTAACCTTGCATGGATTATGGTCTTTTGGCTGCTTACACCTTTTGCGGCATTCGTAATTGCCATTCTAGCTGCGAATTTATTAAAAATTAAAACTTTGAAACGTTGGATGGAAGCGCCGAAAGCCATTCCAATCCTTTCCGTACTTGTCGTATGTATGGGGTTGTTTGAAGCTTTCTCAGCGGGAATGAACAATGTCGCTAATGCGGTTGGACCGCTTGTCGGGGCTGACATCATGTCGACAAGTGACGGTATTTTCTGGGGCGGGCTTTTTGTCGCAGCAGGTGCCATTATTTTAGGACATCGAGTTCTTGAAACAAATGGAAAGAAAATTACCACGCTTCGGCTGGAAGAAGGTTGTGTCATTTCTGGAACGGGCGCAGCGATCGTTACTGTAGCCTCTGTTTTCGGAATTCCTGTGCCACTGACACAAATCACGACATCTTCGATTATCGGCATCGGCTTTGCCAAACATGGCAAGTCTGTCTTAAAAAAGGATATAGTCGTACAGCTCCTTACCGTGTGGATCGTTTCACCTGTATTATCCATGGTGCTTTCCTATACACTTATCCAATTGCTGATAGAGCATAACTTCTATCCAATTGTTGCGATGGCAGGCGTTTTAATCTCCGTATTCGGAGTGTCGTCATTAATGAAAAGGTCCAATCAACCAGTTGCTGAAGCAGCGGAAAAGTAGTTTAAGAGTTTTGCAGATAAACCATTTTCTATTCACCGATAAATAGTATTTATCGCTGATATAAATCTAAACGCAAATTAAATGAAGAAAGGTATGATTCTGTTGTCATTTTTACCAACACCTCATGGAGGTAAATTAATCCAAGCATTTGATCCAAACTATGATGTAACATCCATCGAAAAAGAACTTGAAATTGACGCCATTGCCTTAAGTGACCTAGAGTTGATCGGTGTTGGGTTATTTAGTCCATTAACCGGTTTCCTTGGAAAAGTTGATTATGAAAATGTAGTGGAGAATATGCGTCTTGCTGACAATACAATTTGGTCTATACCCGTTACGCTCCCTGTTTCCTATGAAACAGCTGCAACCCTTGAAGTAGGGGAACAAATCAAGCTTGTTTACAATAAAGAGGTATACGGGGTTATTACCGTTTCAGAATGGTA
>JAPSKD010000222.1 GCA_031177865.1 Bacillus sp. (in: firmicutes)
CCACACCTTTTTCTCTTAACGGAGTGATTGAACTAGAATCTATTTTTGGGATCATAAATGTGTTCCCCCTTTGTCGTCTTACTTCCAATATAACAAAATTTGGTTGTTAAATCTCTTTATCCAAGCTAGTTCTCTTCCATACCAAAGATAATCATCCCTACCTACAATTTTTCCTCTTTTTGACGCACATGCATCATTATTTTTGTGACGTACTGTTCCTTATGGTTTTTGACAACTGTATCATAGATATATTCTTCAAAAACATAATCGCCTAAGACTAAATTTAAATGTTCCAACTCTGATAAAAGTCGCTTATATGTTTCATGTATTGTTTTCTCATCCCCAATATGATATCCAATAAGGAAGTTCCCCTTAACGGCTTTTAAATACGGATAACCCTCCTTTGGATTTGGTTGTTCGATATATAAATAGCTATAATTTGTGTATTCTCCCTTTAATACATGCTCGCGTTTCGTTATCACACCTATTGGATATCCTGTATCAAGATGTGATATGTACAATTCATTAATAAAATCTGAAATGACCTCTACAAATTCTTCATCGGATATGTTTTCAATATTTCTACTTAAATACAGAGTGGCTTCTGGTAATTGTTCAAGTGAAATTTGATAAAAATCAAGTTGTGACGCTTGTTCCATTAATTCTATTTTTGCTTGAATAATTTTTTCCCTCATTTCAATCTCCTGTCGCTTTTTCACAATTTCTTCTTTTTGTTGATACATTAGGGACAAAAAACTTTCAGGCGATTTATTTTGCATGTATTGATGAATGTCATTAAGAGACATACCAAGACTCTTTAATAAATCAATAACAAAAAATAGCTCTATTTGGCGAATGGAATAATAGCGGTATCCTTTTTCATTTTTCAATAAAGGAGACAAAAGTCCAATTTGATCGTAATAAAAAAGTGTCTGTTTATTTACTTTACAAAGCTTAGCAAATTCTCCGGTAGTTAAATATTTTCCATTTTTATTAATCATTTTTTACGTCACCATCCTTGACTATATAGTTACTATATACACTAAGATAAAAACTGTAAACAACTGATTTCAATAGAAGTTTCTATGCGGTTATTCGTTTTAATTAAGGAGAATGTAAAAGATGAAGACATTTAAAGTCACCTTAGGATTACTATTAATGAATTTATTCATTGCCTTTTTAGGTATTGGTTTAGTCATTCCAGTATTACCTACACTCATGAATGAATTAGGTATTACAGGTACAACGATTGGATATTTAACGGCAGCCTTCGCCATTGCCCAATTGATTGTTTCACCATTTGCGGGAAAAGCAGCAGATAAATTTGGCAGAAAAATTATGATTGTCATAGGGTTATTTATTTTCGGATTTTCTGAATTTCTATTCGGAATCGGTAAAGAAATCGAAACGTTATTTATTTCTCGCATCTTAGGTGGAATTAGTGCTGCTTTCATAATGCCCGCTGTTACAGCATTTATTGCTGATATTACCACTTTGGATACACGCCCTAAAGCACTCGGCTATATGTCAGCCGCAATTAGTACAGGATTTATTATTGGACCAGGGATTGGTGGATTTTTAGCGGACTTTGGTATGCGTGTACCATTCTTATTTGCAGGAGCCCTTGGCGTCATTGCAGCTATTCTTTCAATCATTTTTTTATCTGAGCCAGAACGTGCTGATGAAGAAATTGAACAGATTTCGGAAGGTAAGCTTGGCTTCAAACGTGTTACTGAACCAAAGTACCTCATCGCGTTTTTACTAATTTTTATAGCTTCTTTTGGTTTAGCAGCTTTTGAATCGTTCTTTAGTCTTTTTGTGGACCATAAATTTCAATTTAAACCATCCGATATAGCTGTAGTGATTACAGGTGGTGCTATTTTTGGCGCCATTTCTCAAGTCTTACTATTTGATCGACTTACACGAGTTTGGGGAGAAATAAAGCTGATTCGATACAGTTTGATTTTATCTGCAGTACTTGTCTATTTAATGACGGTGGCTCAATCGTATTTGTCTATCTTACTTGTTACATTTATTGTTTTTGTTGGATTTGATTTATTCCGGCCGGCTGTTACGTCATATCTTTCAACGATTGCAGGAAATGAACAAGGTTTCGTTGGAGGCATGAACTCAATGTTTACAAGTTTAGCGAACATTAGTGGACCTATTTTAGGAGGGATGTTATTTGATATGGATATTAACTACCCTTACTACTTTGCCACAATGATAATAACACTAGGAATTATCTTAACATTGTTCTGGAAGAAGCCAGCAAATGATTCTTCTAATAAATTAAAGTTGAAGGCTAGTAGCAGCTGATTTGTAAGTGAACGAATGATAGTATCCATCTTCCATAAATAAGAACAAGCCAAAAATAAACAAGTTTTGATTGATAACTTGTTTATTTTTGGCTTTTATGTGGAAAGGAGAACATATACAATTTTATTAGTATGAAAAAATAAAAAACCCAATTTACTAATAAGATGTCTTCCTATGTTCGAGCCTATATTACTTTCCCTTATGCTGATATCCGAATATTTTTTTCCTTTTTTCTTCTATTGGAATACAGAATAAATAATAGAATAAACCATAGCGGTGTCAACAATAAGGCTGGACGTGTTTCTTCAGCAACCAGCATAATGATGAGAATCGCAGCAAACAACGCTAGGACAGCATAATTAACAAAGGGTGTGAATGGTGCTTTAAATGTTGATTTTTCATGCAATTTTGGCTGTTTTTTCTTGTACCGTAAATGGCAAATGAGAATGACACCCCAAACCCAAATAAAACAAATGGCACTAATCGTTGTCACGATACCAAAGGCTTGTTCCGGAATAAGTTTGCTTAATAGAGCACCTACTGATACGACAAGCGCAGAAACCCATAAGGCGTTACTTGGTACATGATTTTTATTCAGTTTTGTAAAGTTGGATGGTGCCTGGTCATTTTTTCCTAAATTAAACAGGATCCTGCTTGTTGAAAACATCCCGCTGTTACAAGCAGAGGCCGCAGAAGTTAATACGACAAAATTAATAATTCCTGCCGCAATCGGAATCCCGACCAAACTAAATGTTTTAACAAAAGGACTTTCCGCTGCATTTAGCTCTGTCCATGGATTCACACATAATAGGATAATCAGTGCGCCAACGTAGAAAAAAAGAATTCTTGCAGGAATTTTATTAATAGCCGATGGGATATTTTTTTCTGGATTGGAGGTTTCCGCTGCCGATACACCCACTAATTCCACACCGACATATGCAAATAAGACCATTTGAAATGAAAGTAAGAAACCTGAAATTCCGTTTGGAAAAAATCCTCCATGTTCCCAAAGATTTTGAATTGAAACGGTTCCTGCATCGGTCTTGAATCCCATCACTAGCAAAATAACCCCAATGCCAATTAATACGAGAATCGTGATGACTTTTATTAATGCAAACCAAAACTCCAATTCTCCAAAAAGCTTTACCGTTAATAGATTGAGTCCTAATAAAATGATCAAGCAGATGATGGCAGGGATCCATTGTGGGATATCCAACCAATATTGAACATATAAACCAACTGCAATCACATCAGCCATAGCGACCATAATCCAACAGAACCAATATGTCCATCCAGTTACAAACGCTGCCCGAGGTCCAAGATAGTCTTCTGCAATGTCGGTAAACGATTGATAACCTGCTTTAGACAACAGAAGTTCCCCTAGTGCCCTCATAACAAAAAAAACGGCGATTCCCACAATTAAGTAAGCCAAGATGATGGATGGGCCAGCCAGTTGTATCGCTTTACCGGACCCTAAGAATAATCCAGTGCCAATGGTGCCGCCAATGGCAATTAGTTGAACATGTCGATTTTTTAAATCCCTCTTTAATTCTTGCTGTGCCAAACCAAATTCCTCCTTAAAACTACTTTTAATGTGAAACGATGAGCAATAAATTTACCCAATAAAAAAAAGAGATTGGATGTTCTCCAATCTCTTAGGTCTAAGAATAACAAATAATAGTTGTCATGCTAACGATTATTAGCACAACAAATAAATATTCAGTACTCTTCTGTCCTTTTGCCTGAGATTGTGAACCCTTCGGCGCCGCTAAATTTCCAGCGGTCTCTCCAGAAGCTGCTCCTGCTATAGTTTGATCCATAGCATTCATAGCTGCTAATTATTAAATTGTTTATTGCGATAATATTTTCAAATATTTTTTTATTTTAATAGTTGTTAAATACTTTGTCAACAACAGATTACACCCTGCTTTTTCAATAAAGCCAATCAATGGACCCCTTAAAATAATTATTCTCCATTGGCGAACTTCCACCGCACGGGCATTTTAAGGTATAAATATTTTTCGTCTAACTTGGCATTCAAAATCTTTTTCAGCCTTTTCCAAAAACAAATAAAAAACACCCACAAAAGTTAATATGACAACATTCGTGAGTGTTGTTGATAAAAAATATCTTATTTCTTTAAATACCTGTTCTTCTATAAATTATTAACCTCAATACTCAAACCAATTATTATCTACCACTTTTTTATACCAATAATAACTGTCTTTTTTCCGACGTATTAATGTATTATAGTCCACATGAACAATTCCAAACCTTTTACTATACCCCTCAGCCCATTCAAAGTTATCTAACATAGACCACAAGAAGTAACCTTTAATATTTACTCCTGATTCTATAGCTCTACTTAAGGCTGTTAGATGCTGCTGAAGGTATTTAATTCTCCTGTCGTCTTTTACCTGGCCAGAGACAGGCTCATCATTGTAGCATGCCCCATTTTCAGTAATATAAATGGATACATTTCCATATCTTTCCATCACATACGTTAATACCTTATAAAATCCTTCCGGATAAACAGGCCATCCAATATCGGTACGTTCATATCCCATTTCCACCGTTTCACAATCAAATAGACCAGTATTCTCCTTATATTTTCCAATTTGACCTGCATAATAATTTATTCCTAAAAAATCAATTGGCTGTTGGATCAATTCCATATCGCCTTCCTCTATAGAAAGCTCCACACCTTTTCTACTAAACCAATCAACTAAATGTTGAGGATACTCTCCTTTAAAAACGGGATCCATAAACCATCTAACTTGATGGTCAATCTCTCTATAACAAGCCTCAACATCTTCTTGCCTGTTGCTAAATGGTTCAAACCATGTTGTATTTGGAGCATAGCCGATTTCGCCTTCAATGCCAAGCTCTTTAAATTTTTGTACAGTCCGGCCATGGGCAACCAATAGATGATGAGAAATATCAGTCGCTAGTTGTAAATCTGTATTTCCAGGCGCATGGGCACCTACATAGTTGGCGATATATGAAATACATAATGGTTCATTTATTGTAATCCATTTTTTTATTTTCCCATTAAATTCTTTAAACATCGTCTCTGCATATTCTACAAAGGCTCCAACACTATCACGGTTCGCCCAGCCTCCAGTATCTTGGAGGGCTTGGGGAAGATCCCAATGATACAATGTACACATAGGTTCTATCCCATTTTCAAGTAATGCATTAACAAACTTGTGATAAAACTCTAATCCTTTTGGGTTAATTTCTCCCTTTCCTTTCGGAAAAATTCTTGGCCAAGCTACTGAAAAACGATAAACACTAATTCCTAATTCCTTCATTAGTTGAATATCCTCTTCATATCGGTGATAGGAATCACATGCTATATCCCCGTTATCTCCCCCTTTTACTTTTCCAGGAGTCCGGGTAAAGGTATCCCAAATTGATAGCCCTCTCCCATCTTCAAAGGCTGCTCCCTCTATTTGGTAGGCTGCCGTTGCTGTACCCCACTTCATGTCCTTTGGAAATTGAATCATTGTCATATTAAGTACCTCTATCTATCTATTTTTGTAATCTTAAAATTCTCAGGGGACATACCTATCAAGAGGTATGTCCTCTTGTCATTAACCTGTTTGGTTACAGACCGACTGTAAAACTTTGGCTGCCTTGTTCTGGTATCAGTTTAATACCCACCTGAGTTGCTTCAACTGTTACATTATCAGCTTTGCTTATTTCTGAAATGCCTCTTACTAACAGGGACCAAGGTTTTCCAGTTGTTTCCGTGACATTTACGACAAGCTCTTTTCCAAAACGAGTTGCAGTAACGGCTAATTCTATCTCCGATTTTTGATTACGGACAGTAGCACTTATCGTTTTACCATCTTCTAGCTGGAAAACGTGAAGTTCCACATTATTCGCATAATCATAATCTGCATGGTATTCATCTGAGCCCATTGCGATAATCGAGTTAGGACGTACATATAATGGCAGACTAAAATAATCGTGATTCTCATGGATCCATGTTCCTCCATCGACTATTTCATTTGTTAATAGATGGGTCCATTTCCCTTTAGGGAGATAAAATGAGACACCCCCTTCTTCATTTAGGATAGGAGCTACAAGTAGGGAATCCCCAAACATATATTGCCTATCAAGTGTTTCTACGGCTAAATCATCTTGGAATTCAAGAAGCATTGCTCTCATCATTGGAAGTCCTAGGGTAGAAGATTCATTTGCTGAATTAAAAATATATGGCATTATTTTTGCCTTTAATTTCGTAAAGAATTTTGTTACCTCTACTGCTTCTTCATCGTATGCCCAAGGCACACGGTAAGACTTACTGCCGTGTAAACGGCTATGACTTGATAGTAGACCAAATGCAACCCAGCGCTTAAATAAATCAGCTGGTGCCGTACTTTCAAATCCGCCAATATCATGACTCCAGAATCCAAAACCTGTCAATCCAAGCGACAATCCTCCTCGGATACTTTCAGCCATAGATTCATAGGTAGCGTCACAATCACCGCCCCAATGGACTGGGAATTGTTGGCCACCTGCAGTTGCAGACCTAGCAAATAAGGTTACCTCTCCATCTCCGAGCATATCCTTCAATACATCAAATACTACTTTGTTATATAAAAACGTATAATAATTGTGCATTTTATCTGGGTCTGAACCATCATAGTAAACAACATTCGTAGGTATTCTTTCACCAAAATCAGTCTTAAAGGAATCAACACCCATATCTACTAATCTTCTAAGATGGCTGGCATACCATTCACAAGCAGCTGGATTTGTGAAATCAACAATTCCCATACCTGGCTGCCATCGATCCCACTGCCACACATCTCCATTAGGTCTTTTAATGAGATAGCCGTTATCAACGGCTTCATCAAATAGTCTTGATTCTTGAGCAATATACGGATTAATCCAAACACAAATCTTCAAATCCTTCTCTTTCATCCGTTTTAACATTCCATCTGGATCTGGAAACATTTTCTGATCCCATTCAAAGTCGGTCCAGTTTAATGCTTCCATCCAGAAACAATCATAATGGAAAACAGATAATGGAATATCTCTTTCACGCATCCCTTCTACGAAACTATTAACCGTTTCTTCATCATAGTTTGTCGTGAAAGAGGTAGATAACCACAGCCCAAATGACCAGGCAGGCGGCAATGCAGGTTTCCCTGTTAAGGTTGTGTAATTGGATATAACATTTTTCAATGTTTCCCCGCCAAAAATAACATATTCTAATGATTCACCTTTAACGCTAAATTGAACTTTCGATACTTTTTCTGAAGCGATTTCTAATGAAACATTTTCTGGATGGTTAATAAATACTCCATAACCTTTATTGGATAGATAAAAAGGGATATTTTTATAGGATTGTTGTGATGCCGTACCGCCATCCTGATTCCATAATTCAACAACTTGGCCATTCTTCACAAATGATGTAAATCGTTCTCCAAGACCGTAAATATTTTCCCCAACACCTAAATTCAGTTCTTCTCTTACATAGGTTGCTTTATCAGCCGTTTCGGTAATATGAGTCATTGCCTTATAACCGCTGGCAGTCATTTTTTTGCCATTATAAAAGTAGTTGACTTCCCATTGCCCTTTTTTATTTATAACTGCACACGTTTTCCCGCTAGTAAAACGAATTTGGTCTTCCGTTTCCTCTATTGATACAGGGACTTGCTTTTCAAATAAATTAAATTCTGGTCCACACTTAACTTTCCCTTTATGGTGGACTATTTTTACCCGAATTGCATCTTCGATTGGTGCTGAGAATTCAACTGTCAATAAAGCTGTATCTAACTGGAATGCACGGTCAGATATATCCTTCGGCGCAACTAGTACCTTTAATGTGTTTCCGGATTGAGTTGCTTTAAAAAACTGCACCCCAGAAATCATTTCCAGTCCTTCTCGAATCAACCAATAACCATCTGTAAATTTCATGATTTCACCTCGTAATTTATTCAAATCCATTCAGCTATAAAGAATGATGTTGTTTTGTTTAAAAGAGACCCAGATGTGACTTGGGTCTCTTATTTTGTTTCTTATTCACGTAGTCCATTTTTAGTTATTCCAAAGCTCTACTCTTTCTTTAATTAGGTCTGTACGCATTGCCTCTGCTTCTTTTGCACCAGCTTTATCTATTTCCTTTAAGAATTTATCATAGACTTTATCAAAGTCAGCAGGCTTCGCTAAAATTGCCTCGGGAATACGTTTCTTCACGATATCTAGAACTTTTTGTTCGATTAGCGCTAAATCTGAATCACTTGGAACTTGGATATTAT
>JAPSKD010000223.1 GCA_031177865.1 Bacillus sp. (in: firmicutes)
TTGTTACTTTCAACGGGACAAGTTCAGGTACCATTGAGGAGATAAGTATTCGCTTTATGCAAATTCGTGAATGGTCGGGAAAACTTCTTACTATCCCGCATGGAGAGATTAGAGCGATACAAAATTTTAATAAAGGCTGGATGCGGGTTATTGAGCGGATTACGGTAAGTTATCAGGAAGATCCAGCAAGAATTAAGGAATTGTTAGAGAAAGCAAGTGTGATCTGCAATGAAAAATTAGTTCATAGCCAGTATAGGCTAGGGGGCGAGGCTGTTGAACCATTTCAATATATTGGGATTACAGACTTAAATCCAAACCTTAAACATGTCGGGTACGAATTTTGTATTGTAGGCCTGGTTAAGCCTGAAGAGTATTTTGAAACGTCCAGGCAGGTAAGATTTGAACTAATGTCTTTATTCTATAAGAATCAAGTACAAATGCCAGCCGCGAACATGTTCGTTCAAATTGAAAATTCACAGGACATTCTTGAGCAGCCTTCACCCAGCACGTAAAGAGAGCCCTTGCGGTTTATGACAAGGGGCAGCAATCTTTGTCAATTTACAGTTTTAGAAAGAAGTCTGGATCATAATTTATGGTGATAAAATTTTGTGAATCAGAAAAAAATAGGTTTAGGAAAGGAGGGATTGCGAATGTCTGTGAAAAAGCGGGTAACTGGATTGGCCTTTGTGCTTGCAATGCTTGTGGTTTTGTCATCTCCGGGCTCACTCGGCGTATTTGCCGAATCCGATGTTTCAACTAAGGTCAAATCGATTGAGGTCGAGTTGAACGATGATTACTTTAATCCGAAGGTCATCACTATTCCGAATGGAACATCCACAACGTTAATATTGAAAAATAAAGGCAAGAAAGAGCACACCTTTACAGTGGAAAAGCTCGGAATTGATGTCGAGATTCAGCCAGGAAAAGAAATGAATATTTCCGTGAAACCGAAACAGCCGGGTACATATGAGCTGATATGCCGGTACCATTTCCAGGAAGGAATGGTTGGGAAAGTAATAGTCAAATAAAATAACAGGGGCCAATAAGGCCCTTGTTTTTTTTATGGCAGAAGGAAAATCCCCTATTATTACCAGGGAGAGCCATAACAGCTAACTTTCCTCTGCAAATGGATTATAAAAAATTGTTCCGCCTCTAAAAAATGTCAATATAATGAAGGGTAACATATATCCATTATAGGAGGAGGTGAACAGGTGTATTTTTTTAAGACTATCTCGGAAGAGGTTTATCTATTTCAGAAAATATTTAGTAAATATAAAAAAACAATGAAGCTCATTTTGGTGTCTATTTTCACCTGTACTGCTGCTATTCTACAGGCTGCTGGCGGCCTTTTACCGGGTATAGGATATTTTTTAAGTCCGCTTGCCACTGCACCTATTCTGTTATGTTCCGCTTTTTCCATTCCATTTGGAGTAATGTCCTACTCTCTGACAATTATGTTGTTATTGATCCTGCAGCCATCTGAACTAATTATATTTCCTTTTACAACAGGATTGTTAGGGCTTGGCATTGGGGCATCTTTTTCCTTTTTTAGAAAGAGAATAAGTATTATTGCAGCTGGTGCGATCTTTTAATGCTAGGAATCATGGGTTTACTATTTATGTTTCACTTTCCGGTTTTAGGTCCAGCCGTCTCTGTTTCCTTTTCATTTCTTACAGCGGGAAGTATCTTTTTATTTGTTTTCCTTTATAGCTGGCTATGGGTTGAAATGGCTTTAATAGTTATTAAAAGATTAAAAATGATGAACATTTAGTGATTCTACATCACGGTTTTCATTTCGTTTTAATTCTTAAAAGAGATTTATCAGGATTAAGCAGAACTCTATCGTTATGATTCATGGAACTATTTCAAAAACAGTGCCTTGATTGAAATCAGTCACTTTCATAGAGCCATAAACCCCTAAATATAATCTGGACTGTTTCATATTCGTCCCCAAATTAACATAATAGGCTGACTGGGACCCAAAATCATAATCGGTTTGTATCACACTAAAATCATTTTGTTTACCATTTGGTCTCATGACGGTATAGGCTAAAGCCCCTCTAACCTGAGGCTGCGATTCTCTCCGGGCAAGATCGGTAAACACAACGCTTCCTGTTAAAGCAGGGATTCTTTTCCCCATATATGCCTGCACTCCAGTAAGTGCCGTCCCTCCAAACTTATCGGGTCTGGGATCTTTATGAAAATAACTAGTTAAAGGCTGAAGACGACTCGCTGAAAGTGCTGCTGCTTCATTGTAATAAGCCATTGTCTTCTCATCCAAATTCTGATTATTAGTGCAGTCTCTTATAACCGAAGCAGGAAAATCACCTTCCCAGCCTCGCCAGCCAAAGTTTATAATTCCTTCCTTGTCAGGTTCAGAGTTCATCAAAGTTGATTGAAAAAGCTGAGTAACCGGTATGGGTTTATAATGAACAAATGAATAAATCGACTCGACCAAATCCTGGCCGACATTCCCTGCATATTTAATATACTGATTATAAAACTGTTGAAATGAAATGCCTGGAATATTGCGAACCCCTTTGGCCATTACCGTGAGGGTCTCCTGAATCGCTGCGGGAAGTTCATTAAACCGTGTGACAATGGGGGGATTCATGATGTAAGTATTCTGATCTACATCAATCTCAATTATTTTACCGGCAATCTCCAGATCATCCTGGCTTAAGTTAAATGGATCATAGCCTGATCCGCCATCTCCGGTTGTTAAGACTAGTTTTCCTGTTTCTGGTGAAAAGTTTAAACTATTGACCCCATTATGATTTGAAAATGGCCTTCTTAAGTTAAGTAAAGTCCTTCGTTTTTGGGGCCCGCCACTCGATTGTAAAATCCATTCTTCTATTGTATCAATATGGTCATATTGTGTTTCTCTATTCATCCACCTTAGGTTTAAAGTTCCAGGATCACACGGGTCAGGATTAAACGATTCAGAAAGTGCCCCTGGTCCTTGTGCTCCGGCTGCTGAATAATGAAGATAAAACAGACCGTTATAATAAAATTCGGGATGAAACGCTAGTCCAAGCAATCCCCTTTCATCATATCCGCCACCAGAGGCACCCAGTTTTAGGATTCTGTGGCGAATATCTAAAAACGTCCTTAAGCTTGAGTTTCTTATGTAAAAGATCTCTCCTACCTGGGTTGCAATAAATAGTCTTTCCTTGGAATCACCTGGAAGTATAGCTGTTTTCAAAACAGTGGGTAAATTTATCTTACTGGCAATTGGCCGTAAACCAACCTTAACTTTTATCAACTGACTTTGCACCCCTTCATTTTTTTCTTTTATAAGAATATGATTAGAACTGGCTATTAGTACTAAATTAGGGAGGGGAATGCCATCTAAGCTTTCTTGCCTAAAGATAAAATACGACGGCAAGTTCACGTGTTAAAATGTAATAAAAAAGCCAAGATGTTTATGAAAAAGTTGATAACATTGAGTAAATAGCCGAATGAAAATTTGGAAATATAAAATTCTTTTGAGCTCTGGAAGAACAAGAGCAGTTCACTGCAGTGCCAAGCCACGTTTTAGGTGTGACAGAAGGCCACAATCGGATTGTCATTTTAGGCCTGCAGGCTTCTTCTTTTTTCTTTCAACAGAACTAGTAAAGGAGTATTTAGATAATCCGAACGCTATGTTGTTGACTGCAATATCTTTTAGTCTAATGACTTAAGATTGCAAGGGAGCACATACCATTGAGGATGGGGGAAGTCGAATGAACATACATAATATATTGGTTGCAGGAAGCTATGAAAAGGAATTCCAGGAACAGCTGCCAGCTAAAACACCTCAGAGCTTTCGTTTTAAGCAGGCTGATAATATTACAGAAGAGGATTTGTCATGGGCAGATGCCTATGTCGGTTTCAAGCCGTCTCCTGGCTTCCGCTTGGCCGATATGAAATGGGTACATTCCTTTAATGCGGGTGTAAACAATTATTTGGAAATTGAGGGATGGAAGGAACAAGAGATTCTTCTAACCAGAACTGTTTGCTCGTTTGGACAAAGAATAAGCGAGTATTGTTTAAGCTATGTATTAAGAGATCTTCAAGATCACCACTATTTTGAAGGAAAACAAAGGGAGAAGAAATGGGCTCCAAGAACTCCGCAAATGATGAAGGATCAAACGATTGTTATCTATGGTACAGGGGAAATTGGGCAGGAGGCTGCAAAAGTATTTTCAAGTTTTGGATCCACCGTCTATGGCGTCTCGCAAAGCGGGAAACCAAAGGAGTACTTCGAAAAGGTGGCGAAAACCAGCTCTGCAAGCACGCTGGCTGCACAGGCAGATTGGATTATCAGCACATTGCCTTTGACAAAAGCAACGAGTAAGCTATTTAATCGTGCATTTTTCAGTCAATTAAACGGAGCTGCCTTTATCAATGTCGGCAGGGGCCATACAGTGGACGAGAAAGCCCTTATTGAAGCGCTCAATTCCAAAAAAGTCCGTTTCGCTGTGTTAGATGTTCTTGAAACAGAACCTCTGCCAGAGACTTCCGAGCTATGGGGAAGAGACGATATCATTATCACTCCTCATATATCTGCTGTGACAGAGCTGAAAGAAGCGATCTCATGCTTTTGGGATACATTAAAAAGAATCGAAAATAATGATGCTATACCTAACAGGGTGGATTTTTTGAAGGGGTATTAATGAAAGGCAAGGATATTCGGTGGAGATGTCCTCATGGCCAGAAAAATTGTTCACAGGTTAATTTTAAGCAAATGGGCGCTTTTCAGGTTTATAGAAAGCGTCTTTCTTCATGAAAAGGGCAAGATTGTTGAATGAGGATAGCAGCAATGTATTTATAGTACCTGAATTTTATGATTGTGTTTCTTTTAATTAAACTTTTATAAGGCTCGTTTTGGATAATGGATTATTCAGCATACTGCTCCTTTATAATCTCCATCGGTCAGATGGGACATCACTGATCGATATTGGAGCAGCACTAGCGACTGCATTTTCAGTGGTCGGTGTCAGTATAGGGTTTAAATTGGCGTGAGACCCTGCCTATTGGGGACTGATAGGTGCTGCTGCCGGATTTTTGATTGAATTTGCAAATCACCTTTTTAGCATTTGAGAAGGATATTATAAAGTATATGAATTTAAGGGAAGGAAATATTAAGTAAAAAAGAAGGTATTAACATGAAAAAGATTAAACCCATTAAATTAAGTTCTTATAAAACAAATGCCTCCGAGAAACTAACATCAGCAGAAATGGGTAAGCTTTGGGCTACTTATATGGGAAACAGCATGGCATCCTGTATTTTAAAATACTTTCTGCAGCATGTTGATGATAAATATATTAAAACCTTATTGGAAAATGCTTTACAACTATCAGAAGAATTCATGAAAACCATTAAAGGTATTTTCGAGAAAGAGGGATATCCCATCCCTAAAGGTTTTACGGAAGAGGACGTAAATTTAGGTGCTCCCAGACTATTTCTGGATGAATTCTATGTCCACTACTTGAAGTATGCATCGAAAGCTGGATTGAGTATTTATAGTATTGCAATACCTCTGGTGTATAGAGAGGACGTAAAAAAATTTTTTAGGCATTGTATGGATTCCACCATGGATTTGATGGAGCAAATCAAAGAAATATTGATGTATAAAGGGTTAATAATTAAACCCCCATTAATTCCAGTTCCAGAAAAAGTGGAATTTGTTCATAAGGATTTTTTAAACGGCTACCTTGGAAATAAACGCCCATTGCATGCTTTGGAAATCACACATCTTTACGATAACATTGAAAATAATGTAACAAGTAAAGCACTCATTATGGCATTCGCACAAGTAGCAAAGGATGAAAAGATACGCAAATTGTTCGAACGAGGAAAAGATCTGACCACAAATAATATTGAAAATTATATGCAAAAACTGCATGATGAAAATTTGCCATCGCCATCATTTCTGGATGACTTAATAACTAATTCCACTTTTTCACCTTTTTCTGATAAGTTAATGCTCTTTCATAAGATGGATATGTTTTCAATAAAAATTAGATCCTTCGGAAATTCTGTGGCTGTAAATGGCCGGCACGATATAGGGATAGTTTATTTGAAGGCAATTATGAAAAATGCATATTTTGTTGAGAATGCTGCAAGAATTATGATTGAGAAAGGATGGTTTGAACAAGCTCCAACAGCAGCTGATAGAGAGAAATCATCCTGATTACTTTATTTTTGATGCCCCTCTCGCCTGAGAAGGGCTTTCTTCGTATAAAATAAATGATGCAGTTTAGTTAAAAAGGTTTTCCCCTAATATGTACGAGGCGGATAGGGAATCTTGGAGAGAAAGGGTTGCTGGAAAATGCTTATTGCATATGGCTATGAAAAATATTATCCATTATAGGGATCCAGCCGCCATTTGGCGGCCTTTTTTTTATTGTACAAAAGGAGCAGGCAGTTCAAGAAGGGAATGGTTTCATTAAACAGGAATATATATAATATCGACCCGAGACTAATATGAGGTGGATTAAAAATGGATAAAAGAGTGATATTTGACTTTGAAATCGAGTTTACTAATGGCGGTGGATTACAAGGACAGGATTTTCGTCTTGATATTGATGGTGACGACATAACTGATGAGGAGTTAGCGAAGTATATTGCAGAGGATATGAGATTGCTTATGGTTGGAGAAGTTAGAATACTTAACAAAAAAATAATTTTTGAAAAACACAAACGTAAATCATAACAACTTACAAGACATGGAATTAACTTTAACATCCAGCTGCCAACAGGCGGCTATTTTTCTTGTCTAACTAATGGGGCAGGTTAGTAAAGGAGGGAATCGAGTTGTTTCTCTCTCGGTTTCTTTATATTTATAAATGTTGTTATGGGTTCTGGGAATAATACATGTATCTGCCAGCTTTTTAAAGGATGGTTTCTATGTCAATCGCTGTTTTAGCAATGTTTGCCTGTTTAGTAATGATTGTATTCGCTATTGTTCCCAAAGGATTAACTCTTATTGAAATGGTTTTTTTGTACTTCATTATCGGAATTTTAACTATTACCCAATTCACCATACTTGATGTCAATTTGCACTGGGTTCCAGTCACCCGAAGTGTAGAAGGATCTTTTGCTATTTATATTTGTCGCTTTATTGTGATACCTTTTCTAATTCTCTTGTCAGTATGCGTATTGAATTCGCATATGCAAGCGAAATGGCGGATGGTTTTATTAACCACAATCGTAATCGTCTTGTGCGTGGGAGACCGGATATATTTGCGGGCTGGCCTCATCACTTTCCATAGGTGGAATGAAATGTATTCTGCTCTTATGTATATGGTATCCATAGCCTTAGTATGGTTGATAGCCCGAAGGTTTCTTGGCCTGGAAAAAGGAGAATTCAAAAAAACATGAATGGAATTCGTTATTACGATCATACTTTTAATGCTAATGAGTGGTTTATCGTCATTTCACTCATTGTTGGAACCTTAGTGGTGTTAAAACTGCCAAAACGTTTTACAAATAAGACAACCTGCGTATACCTCTTATGTGGCGTGTTTACTGGTTTCATTTTCGATCACATTTTAAGTGTGCTGCCAGTTAGTTATTATGATTTAAATGATAATTCTTCCTTTCAATTGATGGATTTTTTATCTCATGTGATGTATGCACCATTCAGCTATCTATTCTTTTATATATATGACTTCTTTAATATAAAGCCAAATTTTTCTGTTATTCATTTTGATATGGGCGTTAATAAGTGTTGGGATAGAGCGATTCTCTGAGTACATAGGGATCTTCCACTATCAACATGGATATACCATTTATTATTCTTTTGCAATTTATTTAGTGGTACAAGTTTATGGGTGATATTTCACAGAATCATTAAAGTATATGGAGAGAAACAATTTTAAATGGAATGGAGACTGTTTGGGGATTGTCATAAATTATTGATACAAAAGATATCACCAAGCTAATCATTATATGCAGTGAAGAAGCAATAAAGTTATTAAAACTTTATATATACCTTCCATAGCAATTATGGGTTTTTATGGTGAAGTGAGTTAAAAAGTAGTGTTCGCTCTGGATATAAGAGGTGAATTTGGAAAACCTATAATGAATTCTATAAGGAGTGATTCGAATGAAAAACAATGAGCGGGAAACTAGCGAAGGGCTGAATCAGATAATTGAAATAATAAATGCCAAAGGCGATGCTGGCGAAATCAATGAAATTCTGAAAAGTGGAAGTTCAGATTCTATAGCGGAAAACTCCTCTCCTAATTCCTAAGACGAAGGAAACCCATTAAGAAAGAACGGCCACGTTTTTTGAGAATATAGATAGAAAAATGTAATGCTGCGAAGCTACCTTTTTTATCTTTTTAACGACTTTGTGAATACTTGTACTTAAGCAAAAAAGTGCATATGCTCAAAATCAGCTGCCAAACAAGGCGGCTTTTTCTTTTTGCGCTAAAGACCTGCGGTAATATGTCAACTCCAAAAGTTTAAAAATGTTTAGTTTTCAATGTACCTTTGACTAAAAAAGACCGTGAGGAACTACACCAGTAAATAAATGTAATTTACTGGAAGTTAGAA
>JAPSKD010000012.1:0-1131 GCA_031177865.1 Bacillus sp. (in: firmicutes)
AAGAGGAACGAGGTGGAAAGCCGACAAAGGTGCCATATCAAGTAAATGGTGAAATGGCCCAGGCAAACAATAGACGTACCTGGTCAACATTTGCAACGGCAGTCAAATTCTATTTAGAAGGCGACTATGACGGCATAGGGTTTGTCTTTAGCAGACAGGATAATTACATCGGAATTGATATTGATAAGTGTGTTGTGGATGGAAAGGTAAACTCATTTGCAAATGAGATTATCGACACATTAGACAGCTATACAGAGTTTTCTCCTTCTGGGACTGGGCTTCACATCATCATTAAGGGTGGCCTTCCACAATCTGTTCTAGGGACCGGACGGAAAAACACTAAGCACGGATTAGAAATTTACTCTTATGGCCGATATTTCAGCTTCACCGGCAATCGTGAAAATTCAAATGATGTATACGATCGGACAGACGAGCTGGCAGAAGTGTTCGAACAATACTTTGATGATAGCGATATTCAAGGCCGCGTTAATTTAGCAGAGTTTGAAAAAGACGAAATTAAAATTTCAAATGATGCTCTTTGGGAAAGAATGTTTCGCAGTAAAAACGGTGATGAAATTAGGTCGCTATTCAATGGCAGCTTAATCAAAAATGATCACTCAGCAAGTGACCTGGCATTGTGTAACCACCTTGCATTCTGGACAGGTAAATCATCCACTCGAATGGACACCATGTTCCGAGAATCAGGGCTTATGCGTGATAAATGGGACGTTATCCATTTCAGAGACACCAATGAGACATACGGAGAAAGAACAATTGCAACTGCCATCTCTTCCACCTCTACAACGATTCTGGACAATAAGGAGGAATTCAAAGAATTCACCTTTGATTTTCATTCTGGGGATGTTGAAGAAGTTGTGGAGGACAAGCCGAAAAAGAAATTCCGTTTAACAGAACTCGGAAACGCCGAACGGATAGCTCACGAATATGGTCATGTTATCAAATATGTTGGTGAAATGGGTTGGCTAATCTGGGACGGTAAACGGTGGAAATTGGACACTAAAAAAGAAATTGAACGGATTACAGCAAAGGTGCTCCGGAGTCTCTATAAATCAGAGGATGAAATGGAAAACAAATGGGCCAGGATGTGTGAGCGAAGAAATGTTCGAATGA
>JAPSKD010000012.1:1141-36720 GCA_031177865.1 Bacillus sp. (in: firmicutes)
GTCCTCGGACCGTCCTGGCCATGGTTCCAGCTGAGCGCGAGGATTTTGACCGACATAAATATTTGTTCAATGTTGAAAACGGCATAGTGGATTTGAAGACAGGGAAGCTGCAACCGCATGATCGTGACCTCAGCTTAACTAAAATCACCAACATTGCATTTGATGAAAATGCGAAGTGTCCTGAATGGAATAATTTCTTAGACCAAATTTTCCAAGGTGATAAAGAACTGGTTGAATACATGCAGCGTTTGATTGGATATTCTCTCACTGGAGAAATCACAGAGCAAATCATGGTCTTTCTAATCGGTGGGGGGTCCAACGGTAAATCAACTTTCATCAATACGATTAAGGACCTCATGGGCGAATATGGGAAGCAAGCCAAATCAGATACATTCATCAAGAAAAAAGAAACTGGCGCCAATAATGATATTGCCAGATTAGTAGGATCTCGCTTTGTTTCTGCCATTGAAAGTGAAGATGGGGAGCAATTGTCAGAAGCCTTCGTAAAGCAAATAACAGGCGGTGAGCCAGTGCTGGCCCGTTTCCTAAGACAAGAATATTTTGAGTTCATACCAGAATTTAAAGTGTTCTTCACCACAAACCATAAGCCGGTTATCAAAGGTGTAGACGAAGGGATCTGGCGAAGGATTCGCTTAATTCCATTTAATCTGCAGCTACCAAAAGAAAAGCGCGATAAGAAGCTCCCTGAAAAGTTAAGCCTGGAAATGCCCGGGATTTTGAATTGGGCCATTGAGGGTTGCATGAAGTGGCAGCAGTCGGGGCTGAATGATCCAGCAAGTGTTATGAAGGCTACCGGAGATTATAAAGAAGAAATGGATATCCTCGGACCATTTATATTCGAATGTTGCTTCAAACAAATAAATGCACAAATTGAAGCGAAAGAGCTTTATGAGGTTTATGCAAATTGGTGTTTTAAAAATGGTGAACACCAGTTAAAAAATCGAGCATTCTATCGAATTTTAGAATCGCAAGGTTTTAAGAGAGAACGAGGTAATAGAAATAAGTATTTCATCAAAGGTGTTACTTTAGTGGAGCGAAAAAATACTTTTTTTCAGCAAAAGTTACTGAATAATGATGAAATCGACGAAAGTGTTACTAAAAGTAACACATTCAAAATCACTTAAAAACCTTATGTATCAAGGGTTTGAGATGCTTTTTAAATTTATTTTTTACTTTTGTTACTAAATATATATATAAACAAAAAAATAATATATATATATAAGTACTTTATTAGGAGCGTTAATGCTCAAAATAGGTAATAAAAGTAACTGATTGGCTTCGAACCCTTGGGGCTGTAAGGCTGAAAGGTGTTACTTTTTAGTAATACATGCTAATTTTCGGCTGTTTTCCGTAACACTTTTAGTAGTTTTTGATAACAGAGGTGATAGATTTGCAAGTTTTAATGATACTCAGTCAAATTTGGAAATCAGGTGCAAATATCTATCTTGATATTGAAGATCGGGTTGCAATAAAAAATCAAAATTTGATTCCAGCAGAAGTAATGCAAGCTGCTGAACAGAATTTCCAATCAATTGATGCCTGGTTTAAATCATGGAAGGATGCCAGCAATGAAAAAGTCACTCTTATGAAGATGGTCCATCAAATCTGTGGATGGCAAGAAAATGAAAAATTGCAGGAGTGGATAATCGAAGATACAAAATCACTTGATCTATTCATGGATTGGTTGAATCTCCTAGCTAATAACGGCTGGAAAGATGTCTATGAGGATTACAGGCAATTTGAAAATGGTGAATCTAATGTAATAGCACATAAATTGTATGTACGTGCCGTTACATATTCGAAGAAGGTGTAAATAATGATCTCCTATCATTACTCAGATACAGAACTAAATAAAATCCTTAAAACACTAACCATTGTTGTAGACACTCGTGAGAATGTAAATGGCCATATACTCAATTATTTGCGCCAGAAGGATATACCGATAAAAATTCAAAAATTAGATACCGGTGATTATGGCTGCATGATTCCGAAGAATGAAGAGCTGGGAATAACCCGGGACATATTTTTAAAAAGCAGGGTGGAACGAAAAGCCCATATGGATGAAATTACAGGGAATCTCCAGAAGGATACTCAAACAGCTTTTGAAAATGAATTAATCAGATCTAAAGACATTCCCTTTACTTTAATTGTGGAAGACCTCCATGGTTACGAAAAAATGCTGAAAGGTGAGTATCGATCCAAATATAACCCAATGGCATTGCTCGGCAGGCTTAATACTTTTAAAGCCAAATACAATTTTGAAATCGTGTACTTAGATCAGAAATATAGTGGCAATTGGATCTATCACCATTTCTATTACCAGGCGAAACATTATCTTAGGACAGGTGTTTTTTGAACCTAACCTGAAAGTGGGGATAAGTTGTGGATAAATTATCAGAAATTAAAGCTAATTTAAAACGCGGCCGGCTACCTTTAAGGGATATTCATTGGATGGTAACGGAAATTGAAAATCAAAGAATGATAAATAAAGAGCTTAAGCAAAAATCTCGCTATAAAAACTATATGGACATGGCTAAAGAAAATCTTGCACTGGAAGAAGGTTTAAAACGGACACGGGCCCAACGGGATTATTATAAAAACCAATTAAATAAGCTCGGGGTGTGAAAATAATGTACTCGTCCTTCTGCCCAAAGTGTAAATATGTTGTCTACTCAAGTAAACGAGCATCTATGAAGGATAAATACAAATTTAAATGCACTTGTGGATGTGACTATGTTCTCCATTCTAAGTTTGCTAGGAAGAATGATATTAACCGCGAATGACAAGAAAAAGGATATTAATTAGGGGGAAATTTACAATGGCAAAAGTACAACTTAATCAAAAGGAACAACATTACGCAGATACACGCGAGGAAGCAGAGGAAATTGTTTCAGCTGCTAAAGAAAATGACAATCTTCAAATGCATAAAATCACCGAGAAATATAACAAGTACGGTCAGTATTTCTTAATTGATTTAACTTATGCCTATCAAACTCCTAAAGAAGTAATGGAGAGTCGTCCACAAAGTGATAGTGTACCAGAAGGTCAAATGAGCATTGAAGATGACCATGAAGGCATTGAGTATTCTGTGGATGGCAATGGAACTGTGAATGTCCCAGAAGGTAGGTTGAATAATGGTCAATAAAACTAAACAGAAAAGGCGGTTGGGCAAAGCCCTTGCCCGTCGTCGTAAAGAACGATTAGCAAGGGCTTGGAGAAATTTATTTGTATCAGCTGGTGTACTGAAAGGATAAACAAAATTTGTATTATGTTTCATAGGAATAAAACAAATAAAACCATCAAGCAAATCAATGTAATTCCATAACTTTTCTTAATTCTACGATTGGTTCCAGGAATCTTTTTTATTAAGTAATAAATTGGAATCATAAGTAAAATAGGAAGAAAAATCTTTGCATAATATGAGAGGTTTTCAATGCTTACAAATATCTTACCAATAATCAAAAATGGAATAAAAGTTAGAAAATAGGCAAGTGACACCTTTATCACACCTTGTTTTTTCTAAATTATACCAATGGATCGAGTGAAAACACAAGAATTATAAGTTTCCCGGATGGTGAGAAAATGAAGCAATTAGACTTATTCTCCTTCGCCCTAGAAGTTCAGATTATTGATCTAAAACAGGGCGAGGAGATGGAATTTTTCAAAGGGAAGGAACGGTTGCTGATTAGGAAGCATGAGAAATATAAGGGCGCATGTTTTTATCAGGGCCCACGCTTCTCAGGCTATGCCCTTCACATTGATAAAAAAGGTATATCTGGTGGATTAGATATCTTTGTAGCAAATATTGATCGATGGCTGGATGGCCGGGGCTGGAATGAAACAAAAGATTAAATACAATTTGTAGTGAAGAACAAGGCAACCAGATTTGACATGTGGATAATTTCAGAAAGTTGCCATGTTCGAATTTAAGTTATTCCATGTTTCGAAGTTTTAAGATTTAGCTACCTTACGTTTTCTCAAATAAAACAAAATATGGAAGTATGTATAGACGGGTATTGAAAAAGTAATAAAGGAAACTACATTTCTACTATAAGAAGGGACCAAAAGATTCACTGCAATTGCTGATAAAGTAAATAAAAGTAATTGTATTAAATAAGAATTGAATCCAAAGGGTACTTTTGTTTTTGAATTAAGGGCATCAATTATTAAAGTAACAGGGATTCCTAAAATGATGTAAACAGGAATTGAAAAAGTCGAAAGAAAATATACTTCTCCCCAAAAATCAAGTTCTCCTTCGTAGGGGTCACGCTCTACCATTAGAATGTCAACTATTCCAATAAATATAGCTGCTACGGGAGAAGAAATTAAAATAGCAAGTAGCATTAAAAGAAGTTTTTTCAGAAATTTTTTCAACATAAACACCTCAAGTAAAATATAACACTATCGAAATAGTCTTTACTATATTTTTGGAAAAAATGAAGAATATGTATATCTGAAACATATGAGTAAAGGAATTTCCTAAATAATAGGGGTGAGATCAATAGGGTGTTCAGCATTTATTAAAAATCGTTGTTCGGTTACTGGTGACAGTTGCATGTTCTTGGTTCCAAATAGCAAGTCGTGTGCTGAAATGTTCGGGGAAGGACCTGATGCAGATTCAGATAAATGCGAGGATTGTATTAATTTCTTCCTCCAAGATAACAAAAGGTGTTGTAAAAGAGAGCCATTAAAATTCTCTGATGGGGAATTGATCAAATCAAAGTTTATTGAAGACTGAGTAACATGCTGTGGGGCATTCAGCAAAGCGACAAAATAAGCAGCGAGTTTCATTTACCTTTTTTCTCAGCCCTGAAAACCCAAGCAACTATTAACAGCCAAAAAAAAGCCAATATAAAAGGAATCGCCCCTACGAAATAAACATTTGTAAAAGTATATTTATCAATCCAGTTAAGCATAGTATCACCCCAGGGGAATGCGAGCAAGGACCTAATTGAGGCGATCTCTGACAAGAGATTGGCCTTGCTCATGCAGTTAGTTTTCCCAGGTTAAATTGCTTTATGCATTCTTGACGCAAAATGTGTATTGAGAAAGGGGGGAAAAATGAGAATTTATCTAGTTGAGAGAAATGATGATAAGGTTGATTGGGATGAATACGACAAGGTTGTTGTAAAGGCAAATAATGAGGAAAACGCAAAGAAAATAGCTTCTGATTATGCGTATGGTTTTGATGAACCTGATGTGACAGTTTACAGAAGTGCACTTGGATGATATTGAAATTGTACTGGGTAGCTTCTGTGCAGGTTAGTTCAGAGTTCGATCATTTAGCGAAACAAAATAAGCAAAGTGTTTCGCTGTAGAGGTAAATTGTTTAAAAGATAACAACCTATTAAGATCTTGAATATTGGTTTAAGAAGATTCTTAACTCTTCGATTGTTAAGCCAATCTGTTTAGCCTGTAAAATTAATTCTACCCATTCTTCATCTAAATCTTTATTTTCTTGTAGTTTGTTCATTTTTAAATTCCTTCCTTTTTAAGTAGTAGTAATTATTATGAGGTGAATTAAGGATTAATTACCAATAGAAACCAATTCGTGATCATCTCTATGGACAAATTATCTATTTTTAATGATACAAACCCTTTCTTACAAAACTCTTAAATAAAATAGAAAATTCTGATTTAATAAAAAATTATTACTGAACAGTTCGATCAAGTTCTGCAGGAAACAAAATGATAGAGGAGTTTATTATAAAAAATGATTGATAGATGACAAATAAAGAACTGGTTGTGTGAGGACTGTACATTTGTTTTCCAAACCTTTGGTAAAAAGCAAAATGGCAGACCAAGGAAGTATTTCTGTCCCAGTTGTGGTGAGAATATCGCGGTAGTCAAATATGAAGCTGGCCGATTTAATCAAAAAGGCCCGAAGCGTGTATATCAACCTTGGACGGTTGAAGAAATGAAAGTCATCGAACAGGTGATGAACGGGGAGCTCTTAAAATATCAAGCTGCCATTAAATCACTCCTGACTATACCCACTTCTATTTTAACACGGGAGGGATCTAAAGGTGGGGAATCAATTAACTTTTAATCTACCTGAAATTGATCGGGGAAAGACGAAAAAAGCTGTTGAAGCTGCGCTTGAAAAATATAGGCTCTATTTACTTACTATTCCAGATGAAAAACTTCCCAAAGTGACAACCACTTATTCAATTGTTCCTCCAAGTAACACTAATGCATTTCATTCTTTAACAGAAGATATTGCTATTTGTAATGTGGATAGGGAAAGGGAAGCTCAACGTTACTTAGAATGGGTAATCCGTGGTGTAAACAGATTAACTAAAATTGAACGTGAGATCATTTATAAACGATACTTAGAAGATGAAGAAACATTTGATTATGAAATATATAATGAATTAGTCCTAAGTGAAAGAAGGTATTATCGACTAAAGGCGAGAATATTTTACAAGCTTGCTTTTCTATTGAAAATAGAGGTTTATAAAACGGATGAACATGCCTAGTGTTCTTCAATTAATGGGTTGCTGTATTAAATGTAAAATGAGGTGTACTATGAATAGCTTTAGTGAATGGATAAATAAACAAGAATTTGATGAAGAAACAATTGGATTGTATAGGGAGGGGATAAGTTGTTATAAAGGGGAAGCGTATAGAGCAGCACTTATGTTTACCTTCTTAGGTTTTCAATCAATGGTAAGAGAACGGGTTTTATTATCACCTGTCCCCGAAGGATATATAGAAGGTGAATGGAACCATATAAAGCAAGAGCTGCTAAATGGGGACGAGACTTGGGAACAACAAATCCAATCTTTAATAAAAAATAAGAAAAAATCCCCGTTTAAGTTGAGTGAAGATGTCTATGAACAATATATCTTTTGGAAAAACAGGAGAAATGATTGTGCTCATGCAAAGGGAAACTATATAAGTTACCCACACGTAGAGGCATTTTGGCTCTTTATTGAATCTAATTCCTATAAATTCACAGTTAATGGTGGGAAAAATTATATATTAAGAGAATTAGAAGATCATTTTGATATCCATAAAACCCCTACAGGAACTGATATTTTGCCTATTCTAGTTAAAATTCCTCATGCAGTAGAAAAAAAAGACCTTACAGAGATTTTTGATAAAATGAGCGATATTACATTAAGAGACAATAAATATATAGACGATGATAAATCAGCTATGTGGAAAAAAATGTTCAATTATGTAGATATCCAAGAATCACTAATTAGATACTTTGTCGATGAAGAGAATAGCAGTTTGGTAAAGGCAGTATTAAGAAAAGAACCTAATCTAATTAAGTACTTTAATAAAGAGGATGGTTTTATTAGGCGACTTTGGATAAAAGAATTCTCTTCATATTTAGATTATTATATTTTTATTGAAATGGTCAGAAATTCATTAATTCCACAAAACCAGCTTGATGAAGCTTGTAAAAAGATGATAAACAGTATTGATTCGGAGGTTTTTGCTTATAATTCCTTCTTAGTTGAAGAATTTAGTGAAATTGACTTTATAAATCTCCAACAAATAGGTTTCTTTAAGCTCTTTTACGAAATGGCATTCAAGGACAGAAAAATTGTTAAAAGTTTTAATTGGGGAAATCAAAATAAGGATTTAGTATGTTATTACATTAAGAAATATGGCTTGGATGAGGTGATGGTGAAGGCTATTAACAGCTCATTCTTAACCACTTATAATCCAAGGCACCTTAATAGCAGTATAGTTGAATTTTATGAACACAATAAAGAAATTTGGGACGAACATTGTAAAATTAGCGAAAAAATTGATGATCGATTACCAAAAATCTTGGTTATGAAGGAGGATTAATAAAGCAAAGGTTTAATGTATGCATATAATCGGCAGAAATTTGGCAGCAGAATGGCAGAGCATTAGGTTTTTACTGTGCTACTATGGTATTAACGAAATATCAAGACGGCGCTTTGGGTTGAAGTGTCGTCTTTTTATATTGGTTTATAAGGAATTACTTACATGTTTCTTGTTATAAGAATTAGAAGGTTTACCATGGTATGATATTTATGAGGTGGTATTATGTTTGTTTCACCAATGCTGCTTCATAAATCAGAGCAGCCATTTGAAGATACAAAATTTATTACTGAACTTAAACTAGATGGCATTCGATTAATCCTGTCTAAGTTTAATAATCAGATTAGATTATATACAAGGCATAATAATGAGGTGACTTCTAAGTTTCCTGAGTTGCTAAAGATAGATATTCCAGACGGAACAGTATTAGATGGAGAGATAATAGTTCCTGGAAAGGATGGGAAACCTGACTTTGAGGCAATGATGGAAAGATTTCAATCCAAAAGATCTAATCACCATATCCAGTTCAGTGTGTTTGATGTTATATATCATAAAGGCGAAATGATTACGCATCTTCCTTTAATAGAAAGAAAAGATATTCTTGAAAGCTTGATCCACAATGATCAATACTTTGCATAGGTCCAGTGGATGCTTGGCAATGGTGAAGCTTATTTTGATTTAGTTAAGCAGCATGACCTAGAGGGAATTGTCCTGAAAAGAGCAGCTTCTAAATATCAAATTAATAAACGCTCTCAGGATTGGTTAAAGGTAATAAATTATCAATATGCTGATGTATTTATTACAGGCCTTCGAAAAGAAGAATTCGGGTTATTGCTTGGAATTGAAGAAAGTAACAGCATCAAACCAGCTGGTATTATGGAATTTGTTTCTCCTGTCGCTAGGAAACAATTTTATAATCAGTTTCAGGATCTAATTATAGAAGAAGATAAAAAGTTTATACATGTTGAACCAAAGATTAAGTGTCGTGTTAAATTTAGAAATTATACAAAGGCAGGGCGCCTAAGAATACCGTCTTTTGTTGAATATATTTCCTGAACAAAGCATCCTTCAAAGGGTGCTTTTATTATTGGGGGAAAGAGGGTCTTTTATATAAAGTTCCCTAATCATTTATTTAAAGCACAGATTCAGCAGTTCAATCAGTTGTGTAGGTTGGCAGAGAATCTGAGAGAAAAGCCCAAGCCAGTAAAGCAGGAGATTCTTAGCAGTAAAGAGTTAGAGGAACTAATGGGTACCAGGCGTGATACTTATTACAGAGTGAAGGGCAATGAGGAGAAGATGAAATTTGGTTTGTTAAACAGTATAGCTATTTACAGGAAAATAACGGTAGTTATACAATAGGTACAGAAGAAAGCAGTAGGTAAAAGGGGAGAAGGCAATTTAATGATGGATGGTAAATGGACTAATAAGGATTGGAAATGGCTTGTAGGAATCTTAATAGGGATTATGATTTTAATGATTGCTAGTTTTTTTAATAGTAAAATAATCGAAACCAATTTTTCGATTATTTCAAGCGCAGTTTCAATTGCTCTTGCTTTAGTAGCGATATTCATTGCACTTAAGCAAGATAGTGATAATCAAAGAGTAAACCAGAGTGTGTCATCTTTATTAAACGAAATAGCTAGAAATATTGCAGCTGTTGATGAAAAAGTTAGAAAAATTGATGAAACTGTTCTGAATGATGTAAAGGCTGAAGTAGTTGAAGAGTTCGAACAAAAAAACCCAGACAAAAAAACTTATACAGCAGATGAAGTTAATAATATTGTAAAAACAGTTACTGATGAATTAACAAAGAATTTCTATGAATCACTTAATAATGAAGAGAAAGAAAGAACTTCAAGGGAAATAAGAATACTTTCTGCTATTTATAAAAATAAAGATAAATCCGTAACTGAAATCCAAGAAATTCTAGCAAATGAATACAAATTGAAGTTAAGTCTAGCTGCAATAAGTCGTTATATGAATAAAACTAAGTAAGTATTTATCTGTACCAGAAAGACTTAGAAGTCTTAAGTTGTACCATGCGTGATACTTATAAAAGAGTGAATAGAGCTATGAGGAGGAAATAAAAAGTAGATTAACCTATCAATGTGATAAAATATCCTTGATTAGGAGGTGGATAATGAACTTTGATACAAAGTATTTAATTAGGTGGGGAATACCTGGTTGGATGTTTCTCTTCATAATAATTGCGTTTTATTCATTAGTTGACTTTGATGCGGTCAAATCAATTATTTTCAATAAAAATGCTCCAGTAATTGTAGCTTTAATATCTCTTTTTATTGGTGCGGGAATTATTTTAGGGAATATTATTCACCAAATTAGTATGAGCTTAGGATTTGTTGTGTGGAACAAGAGAGCCGCATATTTTAGAAAAGAATATGAAATGGATTATAAGATAATTACGGGTGACCATGGAAATGAAATTCAAAGGATATATAGTTATAGATTAGGAAATGTACATGCACTTAGAGCATTGTGGTTTAGTTTGCTCCTTGCTTTATTAACAATAATCACCCTTTCGTTTTTTGTTATGTTTTCATTGAAAATTGTAATCTTAATTGCAATTGTTTTTATACTCAATATTGTAGTACTAAATAATTGGAGGTATTTCCAAAACAATCTTGATTATTTTTTGAGGAAAATAAAGTCTGATTTCTAATTAAGTATGCATCCTTTCGAGGGTGCTTTTTATTTTGGAGAAAGAAGAGTGAAAGGCGGGAGATGAAGATGATGCAATACATTATCGGATTTGCTGCAGGTCAAGTCTTCACTTTGGTTTTTCTTTATTTGGGTTATAACTGGAGCGAGATAAATGGCCCAATATAAAACGCAGCATCAAAAGCGAAAGTTCTACGACAGTTGTGAATGGAAGAAGCTACGCTCAGAGATCAAGAAGCGTGACAACTATGAATGCCAGGAATGTAAAAGGCATGGGCGATTAAGCATTGATACAAATGAATACAGCGAAAGTGCAAAGCGTAAGAAGATCCAGCTTGTTGTTCACCATATCAAGGAGCTCGAGCATCATCCAGACCTGGCACTCGATGAAGATAACCTGGAGACTGTTTGTGTTGATTGTCATAACAAAGAACATGGCCGAGACTTCAGGAATAAGAAGCCAAACAAATGGCAGCATGATGAAAGGTGGTAAGATGATCATTTGGATAATAACAATCTATTTAATCTTTGGTGCATCACTGTGTTGGGAAGCAAAAGATTATCGCTGGATGGATAGGATTGTATTAGCAATATGTTGGCTGCCTGTATTAATTTATTTTTTTTTTATAAAGGCTCTGTTAAAGAATAATGGTTGATTTTCTTGTTGAACTAACGGTGCAGGATAGTTGAAGAAGGATTATGAACTTCATTGTGGAAATATTGTCCTTAGAAACGTTTTTTCAGGAGTTGGCTAAATGGAGATTTTTAGAAAAATAGACTTTAGTTATTTTATAGGACAAGTTGTAACAGATGTAAAAACTGAAGAAAATCAACCTTTGGGTATTATTTTTGAAAGAGGGTCGCTAATAGTTGAATGCCCTTGGAGAATTAAGAAAGGTAATGAAATTATATTAGGTGAAACAGATTGTATTTCCGAACCAAAAAAATTCTCATATAAAAACGTAAAAAAACTTCTTGTTTCTAAGAAGATATTAGGCATTTCTTTTTTTGAACAACTACTTTTTATTATCGAGTTTGAAGATAATCTTACCTTTGAATTATTTCACGCTAGCAGTTACTTCGAGGGTTGGACAATACAAGGTGACGATGGATTTGATGTATTCACATTGCCTGGAGGTGAAGTCTGTTATTAAGCTAACCGGTGCGTTAATTCAACAAGAAGACCTAAAAGGACCAATAAGAAGTGGTCTTTTTTCTTTGATTAAAAATCAACAATAAAATTTAACATATCCTCAATTAAAGAAAGGTTTGAAATAATACCCCCCGGTCAAAAGTTTTGGCTTTTTTTCGTTTCGGGGCACCGGGGAGGGGGGTCAACTCTCTAAAAATATTTTAAAAATAGGCCTTTCACATTAGGGGGGAGGGGTAGCATGAACCTTGATGAATTAAAAAATCAATTATTATCACGAATTGATACAGATGATTTGCTGGAAGTAAAGAAGGTAAATGATTTGATTCGGCTGCATGAATTAGATGCAGCCTGTGATGAAGTGATTAATCGTGATGGAGTAAGTATTACTGTTGAAAACGGAAAACAAAAATTCACAAAGAGCCATCCTAGTATGAATGAAAAAATGAAAATCAATGCCCAAAAAATTGCGCTGGAAAAATCGATAAAGTTTAAATTGAAGACAGCCCCTGCCCCTGCATCAACTAGTGTGGAGGGCAACCCGAAGCGTGGTAGTTTACTTTGATTAGTTATCCGTACATCGAAGAGTATATTCACCAGTGGCAAGAGGGCAAGATCATTCTAAATAAAAGACGCATCAAGCTGCTGAAATTAATTGAGCGTGACATACTAACAGCCGATGATATGTATTTTGATAGTGAGCAAATTGAAAATTATATAGCCTTCACGGAGAAGTATTACTTTCCACTTACGCTTACTCAAAAATTCAAAACGTGTTTCATTTTCTTATATTACAAAGATGGTTCTTTAGTATTCGATGAACATTTAGACTATGAAGGGCGTGGCGGTGGAAAGACTGGGCGCATTTCTACACTATCGAATTATTTCATAAGCGAGCTGCATGGTATAGATAACTATAATGTATCAGTTGTAGCAAATAGTGAAAAGCAAGCGAAAATGTCATTCACTGAAGTATTTAATAAAATCGATAAAGACGACAGATTAAAAGGACATTTCCATCATAAAAAAGCTTTAATTGAAGCTCGTGTCACGAAATCAGTGTTCCAATATCATACTTCTAATGCGAATACAAAAGATGGTTTGCGAGACGGTTGTGTTATTTTTGAAGAAATTCATCAATATGAAAATTCCTCCACAGTTGATGTTTTTACATCCGGTCTTGGTAAAGTTCCGAATCCAAGAATCTTTTATGTTGGTTCAGATGGTTATGTGCGCGAAGGATTTTTAGACAAGCTTTTAGAACGCGCTGATAATATTTTAGATGGCCAAGTGAGTATTCGTGAAGATGGTCTATTTCCGTTTTTGTGCTGCTTAGATAAAGAGGAAGAAATGCATAATTCCGAGATGTGGCAAAAAGCGAATTCTCAATTCCATCCACCACTCACAGGTTACGCTAAAACACTTTTAAGAACTGTGATGAAGCAATATAACAAATTGGAACACAATCCTGACGGTTATGAAGAATTTGTTACAAAACGGATGAACTTACCAAAAGTGGATTTAGAAAAAAGCGTAACCTCATGGAAGAAGATTATGGCAACTAATCAAGATTATGATTTAGATGATTTAAAAAAACGTCAATGTATTGGCTGTTTAGATTATGCTTCTGTTCGTGATTTTGTTGCTATGGGATTGTTGTTTTTGGAAAACGAAAACTATCTTGTTCCTAGGGAATTAACGCATTCGTATGTTTGTAAGCCGTTCGCGGACAAGCACTATGCTTACAGTAAGGAAAAATCTGAAAACAATAATAAGAAAGACCATCGTAAGTTCGCGCCTATACGAAAATGGGAAAACGATGGTCTTTTGACTGTCTTAGACATTGAAACGATGGATCCACATCTTGTTGTCAAATGGTTTGTTGATAAACGGGATGAAGGTTGGAACATTAAGAAAATAATCGGTGATAATTTTAAAATGGATATTTTAAAACCATTATTTGAAGCGGCTGGATTTGAAGTTGAAGTTATACGAAATCCTGATGCTGCAAGTGGATTATTAGCTCCACGTATTGAAATAGCTTTTCAAAACGAGCAAGTTATATTTGGCGATAATCCTCTTATGCGTTGGTACACAAATAATGTACTTGTAAAAAGATTGCCTAATGGAAACAAAGTATATCGAAAAAAAGAAGAAGTCAAACGCAAAACAGATGGTTTTATGATGTTTTTATATGGTATATGGGCATCGCGAGATTTAGAAGAAGAAGTAGATTTTTTCCTTGATGCTATTAGCTTTTAAAGGAGGTGATTACTATTGGATTCCTGGACGTGATTTTCAAAAGAAATAGTGAGCTGGGATTTATGTTTGATGTGGAGCTGGTCCAGGACACAGCAAAACGTCTACATATGAAACGATTAGCAATTGATACCTGTGCATCCTTTTTAGCCAGGACAATAAGCCAGTCAGAATTCCGCATAAGGAAAGGTAATGATTTTGAAAAAGACGAACTTTATTACCGGTTGAATATCAGACCTAATAAAAATATGACAGCCAGCACCTTCTGGCAGACGGTCATAACGAAACTTATTTATGACAATGAGTGTTTAATCATTCAGGCAGATGATGACGATTTACTTATTGCGGATGACTTTCAGCGGAATGCATATGCCGTCCTGGAAGACACCTTCTCGAAAGTGAAAATCAAAGAGTATGAGTTTAAGAGAACATTCAAGCAAAGTGAGGTCCTGCATTGGAGGTACAGCAATGAGAAGCTGTCTCCATTAATCGATGGTTTATTTGCTGATTATGGGGAACTGTTTGGCAGAATAATAAGTTCCCAGAAAAGAAAAAATCAAATCCGCGGCACAGTCGATATGGATATGATTGGGGCGAAATCAACAGAGCAAATTCAGAAGCTGCAAGAGTTCATCGATAACATGTATAAATCCATTGGAGAAAAAGATATCGCTATTGTTCCACAACAAAAAGGAATCAAGTATGAAGAGAAATACAACGGTGCTTCAAATGGTCCAAGTGTGGATGAAGTTAATAAAGTGACTAATGGATTTTTAGACCAGGTTGCTATGGCTATTGGTATACCAGTCAGCCTGCTGCATGGTGATATGGCTGATGTTGAGAAGCAGACCAAGAATTACATGATGTATACTGTTGGCCCCCTTCTCAAAAAAATATCAGATGAAGGTAATAGCAAGTTCTTTACAAAGGAAGAGTATCTGCAGGGAATGAAATTGGAGATTAAGAGTGTTTCCTTCCAAAGTATATTCGACCTTGCGAATGCAATTGATAAATTGCGAGGCAGTGGAGTATTCAATGGAAATGAACTTAGAAGTGAACTTGGAAAAGAAAGGGTTGACGACCCTATGATGGACAAGTACTTTATTACGAAGAACTATGTTGAAAGTTCTGAGGCTCTTAAAGGGGGTGAGAATGAAAATGACGGTGACAATTGATATTAAGGGACCAATTATCTCAAATGATGAGGCTTGGATTTATGAATGGTTTGAAATGGATGCGACAAGTCCTAACATGGTAGCGAAAGCTCTGGCAGATGCAAATGGAGAAGATGTAATTGTTTCGATCAATAGCCCAGGCGGATATGTTTGGGATGGCTCAGAGATATATACAGCCTTAAAGAATTATCCTGGTAATGTAGAAGCTCAAATTGTAGGGTTAGCTGCTAGTGCTGCTTCTTTTATTGCTTTAGGGGCAGATAAGGTTCGTATCTCTCCAACCGCGCAAATAATGATTCACAATGCCTCATCGGTTGGTTATGGTGATCATCGAGATATGAATAAGACTGCTGAGTGGCTAAGAGTCATAGACAAATCCATCGTAAATGCCTATGTGATTAAAAGTGGGAAGTCAGAAGAAGAATTGCTGGATATGATGGCTGAGGAGACTTGGATGGGCCCACAAGAGGCTTTAGAACATGGACTGGTGGATGAAATTATGTTTATGGAAAATGCAATTAAATTTACAGCTTCTGCAACTGGGCCAAGTATGATTCCTCAAAAAGTGATTAATGGAATCAGAAATAAAATAATGAATGACAAGTCAATAAAACATGATAATCCAGCGAACTTTGTAACGGAAGACTCCTTAATGAAAATGTTTGCTGATTTCAAGAACGAACTGACAAATGAATTAAAACCTGAGCCAAAAGAGCCTGAACAAGCGCCAGCTGCAAAGCGGAACTTGAGCAAGCTCTTTTTAAATTTAAACTAATTAGGGGGAAATACAATGACAATCAAATTCAATAAATCCGAAGTATTTAAAGAGGCAAAAAACAAATTAACTTCTGTTCTATCTAATGCTGAAGCTACTGAAAAAGACCAGGCAGAAGCGTTTCAAAATTACTTTGATGCCCTGCAATCAGAAGTTGTGAACACTGTCCGATCACAGGTTAATGATGAAATGCTAGATCGTTCCATTCTTCAACAGCGCGGCCAAAACGTTTTGACCTCTGAAGAAATGAAGTTCTTCAATGCAGTTGTTGTGGAAGGTGGATTTACAGATGAATCTGTTCTTCCTGTTACTACTCAAGAAAGAGTATTCGAGGATCTTGTAACTGAGCACCCATTACTTGAAGCCATTGGCCTGCAAGATCTTGGAGCGGTTACTCGTTTTATTACCGCAGATCCAACTAAGGCATATGCTTGGGGTAAATTATTTGGCGATATTAAAGGACAAGTAAACGCGGCATTTGATGAAGAAACAATCACATCCTTAAAACTTACTGCTTTTGCTGCCATTCCAAACGATATGCTTGAACTTGGTCCTGTTTGGATTGAGCGCTATGTTCGCACATTGCTTGTAGAAAGCTATTCTGTTGGTTTGGAATTTGGGTTTGTAAATGGTGGTGGCGCAGCTACAGAACAACCGGTTGGCTTACTAAAAGATGTTAATCCAAGCACAGGAGCTGTCACTGATAAAGTTTCTTCCGGAACTCTAACTTTCGCTCCATCTGACAAAGGTGAGGTGGTTGCCGGTGAGCTTTATAACGTTGTCAAAGCACTGTCTACAGATTCCAGCGGTAAGAATCGCAAGGTTTTAAATAAAGTTGTAATGGTTGTAAATCCAGTTGATGCTATCGGAGTCCAAGCTCGAAACACAATCCAGACTGCAAATGGACAATGGGTCATGGCCCTTCCTTACAACATTCAAGTTGTAGAATCTGAAGAAGTTCCTGTAGGCAAAGCGATCTTCTTTGTAAAAGGCCAGTACCTTGCTGCTATCGCTGGAGGTTACAAGCTGAAGAAATTTGACCAAACTTTAGCGATTGAGGATGCAACTCTTTACACAATTAAGCAATTCGCTAATGGTAAGCCAAAGGATAATAAAGCAGCACTTGTCTATGACCTTAATATTACATTCACTGCAGCTACTCCAAGTGTTTAATAGAAAGGGGATAAGTTATCATGGCAAACTTCAAAGTAGTAAATGATTTCACAGATTTAGAGGATAATAACACCCTGTATAAAGCAGGGGAAGAATATCCTAAAGGGGACTATAAGCCATCAAAGAAAAGAATTGAAGAGCTTTCCAACCTTCATCCTAAGCATAAAAGGGTTTTTATTGAAGAAGTCAAAGAGGAAACAAAAGCTAAAAAGTCTAAAAGCAAGGAGTGATGTAAATGAGCATCTCTCCAGAAATATTACTGCAATTCAAGGAAAGGATGCATTTGGGTGATCATGAAGATGATAACCTGAAACGCATCCTTTCTGCGTCTAATAAGGCGCTGATCAGGTCGTGTGGCAATTATGACATTAATACTGAGGAAACGTTCAAGGAGCTAGTATTTGAGCGTTCTCGGTATGTTTATAACGACGCTCTAGAGTACTTCAATACAAATTTCTTGAGTGAGATTAATAGCTTAGGTGTTGCGAAGGCACTTGAAAGTATTGTTTTAGAGGATGATATTGATGCAACCATTTAAATACAATCCAAATTTCAATTCAGGTCAATTTAGGCATCGAATCACCTTTCAAAAACTGCAATCAATTGTGGATGAGTTAGGGCAAGTCAGAGGTCAGGAATGGCGAGATTTCACAAGTGCATGGGCCATGATAAAAACCGTTAAAGGCCGGGAGTATTTTCAGGCTGCAATTTCTCAAAGTGAGAAAACATCAAGATTTGTCATTCGATATCAAGAAGATATTGATACAAATATGAGAATCAAATATGATGGCCGGATATTTGATATCTCTGAACCTCCTATAAATGACGATGAGATGGATAAAACCATAACTATCATCGCTGTAGAAAAGAGTGCTTCAAATGGCTAACATAGATCTTGCTAATGAGATAGCCAGGACATTAGCTGAGTATTCTTCTGAAGTTAAAGAAGGACTTGAAAAGGCTAAAAAGGAAGTAGCCCAGGAAACTGTCAAAGAATTAAAACAGACATCTCCAAAGAAAACTGGTGATTATAGAAAGGGCTGGACAACCAAAAAGGTTAGAACAGCCCAAGTCATCTACAACAAAACAGAGTATCGGCTTACTCATTTGTTAGAAAAGGGGCATGCAAAAAGAGGCGGAGGCCGTGTTCCTGCCTACCCTCACATTGGTCCTGCTGAAGAAAAAGCAATTAGAGAATATATAGAAAAAACGGAAGAGGTGATCAGGGGTGGAACTAGTTGAATTTAAACAATTGTTAGATCGTGCAGGGTACCCAGTAGCTTATTTTCAATTTAAAGCAACGGAAAGCACCCCTGCCCCTTCTCCTCCATTTATTGTTTATTACACACCTTCCACATCAAACTTTAAGGCTGATAACAAGGTATATTCAAAGATAACTAACATCACTGTGGAGCTTTATACAAATTATAAAGATCTTGCAGCAGAACAAAAATTGGAGTCTTTGTTAGATGAAAATGATATCCCTTGGGACTGGGATGAAACTTGGATTGAATCAGAGCAATTATTTCAAAGAATCTATGATATTGGAGTGATATAAATGCCAGAAAATAAAGTGGAATTCGGTTTAAGTAAAGTACATTACGCTCCTTATACGGAAGTGGATGGAGTAATCACATTCGGTACACCAATACCTATTCCTGGTGCTGTAAGTATGACAGGCGATCCTGTGGGAGAATCCAGCAAATTCTTTGCAGATAACATGGTTTATTATGTTGTGAACAGCAACCAAGGGTATGAAGCTACATTGAGCATTGCAAGGATTCCTCAGCAATTTGCTATTGATGCTCTTGGCGAAGAGTTAGATTCCACTGATGGAGTTCTAAATGAATTAGCGGACAAGCAAGGGAAGCCATTCGCCCTTCTATTCCAATTCGAAGGGGATAAAAAAGCAGTTCGCCATGTGATGTATAACTGTACTGCTGCAAGACCGAGCATAAATGGTCAAACCAAGGAAGAAGGAGTAGAGATTCAGCCGAATGAATTAACTCTTACAGCTTCACCTATTGAACTTGATGGAAAGCTTTTTGTTAAGACAAAAACAACAGACACTACAACTGCAGCAATATATGATTCTTGGTTTAATACCGTTTATAGAAAAGCGCCTGGCGTTTAATGAGGTGAAATAATGGAGAAGACGATTCCGATTGATGGTAAAAAAGTGAAATTTAAAGCTGCTGGCGGCAATGCTCTCAGATATAAGATGCAGTTTGGAAGAGACTTCATGGTCGATATTGCGAAAATGGATGATTTAACAAAATTGAAGGTTAATATCCAGAAAGATAACAGACAGCCAACCTATGAAGAAATTAAATCTTTAGACACTGAAGTTTTTTACAATATCGCCTGGGTACTTGCGAAAACTGCTGATGATAGTATTCCAGAGCCTCTTACTTGGTTGGACTCTTTTGAAACTTTCCCTTTAATGGAAATACTCCCAGAGTTAGGGCCATTGATTGCTGCTTCAATGGGAACCTCTAAAAAAAAATTAAATGTGAAGGGGAATCAGCGGGAGAAAAACTCACTACTGATTCCTTTTTAGTTATCTGTAAACAAGTGGGACTGACTCTTACTGATTTGGATAATATGACAATCGGTATGTGTATCGATTTTATTGAAGAACATATTGAATTCAATAATCCAAAGAAAAAGAACAAAGCCCGAAAAGCTACACAGGAAGATTTTGATTCATTCTAAAAAAGGGGCACTTACATAAGTAGGTGCTCTTTTTTATTTGGCCTTCTAAAAGGTAGGTGAGAAAGATGGCAGGAAGCAGAATCAAAGGGATTACGATTCAATTAGATGGTGATACCCGGGGATTGGATTCAGCTTTACAAAGTGTAAATAGGAGAACTAAGGACGTTCAAGCTGAATTAAAAGATGTTGAGAGGCTTTTAAAGTTCAATCCTAATAATGTAGAGCTGCTTGCACAAAGGCAGGAACTTTTAACTGATGCTATTCAGTCCACAACAACAAAATTAAATCAATTAAGGCAGGCCGAAGCACAAGTACAGGCTCAATTCGAACGCGGTGAAATATCACAGGAACAATATAGGGGATTCCGCAGGGAGCTGCAACAAACAGAGCAACAATTAGCTGGGTTCCAACAGTCTTTGCAGGACATGGCGACTGAGCAGGAACAATTAGGTCAGCGCACAAGGCAAATGACGGCCTTATTTGAAGCCACGGGCACTTCTGTGGAGGATTACGCTAATGTGATCGGTCAAAGGCTTGTAAGGGCGATTCAGAACGGCACAGCAACCTCCAGAGATTTAGAATATGCTTTTCAGCGTATTGGAAGGCAGGCTATTGGAGCAAGTGGAGATATGGAGAGGCTAAGAACTGCTCTTGTCACTGTAGACAGTGGAAACTCCATTCAAAATATCCGAAGGGATCTACAACAACTCCAGGCTGAAGCACAAGATACAGAAGAAGCTGTGGAAGGCATTGGTGACAGTCTTTCAACATTAGTAGGTGCGGCAGCGGCTGGTGGAGGAATTGCCGGTTCTGTCCAGCAAGCTTTAGATACAGCTTCATTAGAAGCAAAAATTGACATCCTTTTTAATGTCTCAGACGAATCAAAGCAGAGTATTAAAGAAGCCGTAATGGCCATTCAAGCTTATGGTCTTGATGGAGAGGAAGCTTTAGAAGGTGTAAGAAGACAATGGGTCCTTAATCAAGATGCCAGTGATGCAGTCAATGATTCTATAGCTAGAGGTGCTGGTGCAATTAGCAGAGCATACTCTGATATTGATTTTATTGAGTTAATTCAGGAAGTCAATGAGATTGGCAAAGAATTAAAAATAAATGATGATCAAGCATTGTCCTTAGTTGATTCCCTCTTAAAAGTAGGTTTCCCTCCAGATCAGTTAGATATTATTGCGGAATATGGAGCACAGCTTCAGCGAGCAGGGTATGATGCAGCTGAAATTCAAGGGATATTTGCAGCTGGAGTAGAAACCGGAACTTGGAATATTGACGTCTTACTAGACGGCCTGAAAGAAGGGCGTATAGTTTTAGCTGAATTTGGTGCTGGTGTTGATGATGCAACAAAAGAGTTGATTAAGGGTACTGGAATCTCTTCAAAGCAATTGCAAGATTGGGGAAAAGCTATCGCGGAAGGTGGAGAAAACGGGAAAACAGCTTATGTTGAAGTTGCAAAAGCTGTAGCTTCAATTGATGATCAGACGAAGAGAAATCTCGTTGGTGTAAAAATGTTTGGCACGCTTTATGAAGAGAATGGTGAAAAAATCACTCAATCAATTATAAATGCCGAAAGCCACACAAAGTCATTAGATGAAATGATGAATGGTTTATATGAAACTATGGGAAAAACAAATGCAGATCCCATGGTGGAACTTCAGCAAGCCATTAATAATGTCAAATTAGCTTTGGCTCCTGTATTAACGGAAGTCCTGAATGTAGTTACGGCTATCACTCAATGGGTTGCCGAGAATCCCAAATTAGCAGCGACAATTACAACCGTAGTCACTGCCCTTGGAATCTTAGTAGGGATATTCATGGCTCTTGCTCCAATTGTCACCGCAATAGTGACTTTGGCAGCGGGATTAGGTGTTTCAATTGGGGCACTTGCTTTGCCTATAACTCTCATAGTAGCCGGAATTACTGCTCTTATAGCAATAGGAGTGGCCCTTTATCAAAACTGGGAACAAATAAGCACAAAGGGCACAGAAATCTTTACAAATTTGCTTAATTTCCTTAAGAATACTTGGGATTTCATAACCAATTTAATTGGCCAAGCTCTTGATTGGATAGATCAAAAAACTGGTGGAAGTTTCACTTCCATAACCAATACTGTCCGAAGTTTCATGTCCACAGCTTCAAATATTCTAGAGCGTGGGTGGCACTTCATAAAGGACACCTTCTCTAATGCCCTTAAATTTGCAAAAGCCCTTCTATCTGGAGACTTTGAAGCCATGTGGAAAGTTGTGGAAGACCAGATGGGAAATATCGAGGACACTGTTAAGGATATCTGGGGTGAAGTTGAGTCGTTCTTTGAAGGCATTGACTTATCAGCAATAGGAGCAGACATTATACGCGGCTTAATCAGCGGTATGGCTTCAATGGCTGGGTCAATCGTGAGAAAAGTAGCAGAGCTTGCAAGTCTTATTCCAGATGGCATGAAAGACTTCTTAGGTATTGCTTCCCCTTCTCGTCTAATGCGTGATGAAATCGGTAAATGGATACCTCTTGGAGTGGCAGAAGGTATTAGCAGAAATGCAGGGGCAATAGGTAGGGCATCTGAACAAATGATGGCTAATGCTATCCCTACACTTCCGAGAATGCCAGCAATGGGCATAGGTGCTGCAGGTTCCTCCACAGGATCAACAGGAGGAGGCGCTCAAACCTTTAATTTTGATGGCATGATGAGGGGGGCTACCTTCATTGTTCGAGATGACTATGACATAGAAAGAATAGCCAGGGAACTTGGTAATTATGTAACTATGCAAGCCAGGAAGGGTGGTGTGGTCTTTGGGGGTTAAATTAGATGGACGAGATCCGAAGGAATTTGGACTAATCTTTTTACAAGATCACTATCACCCGATGACACCTGAGATAAGAAGTAAAACATTAGCCATCCCTGGCATGTCTGGGGAATGGGATTTTGGTTCAGAGCGTGGGCCTAAACCTTTTAATCTACCATTTGGAATTATTGAATATGACCGTTTTAAGAAGCAACGAAAATTAAATGATTTTGTTGCTTTTTTATTTGATGTGTACGGCAGTCCCAGATCAATAAAATTATCATTCAATTATGAACCGGACAAGTATTACAATGTGAAACTTAAATCTAGGATTGATCCCGAAAGGTTATATCACTCAGCAAAATTTGATGTTCCGTTTATTGCACATAAGCCAGAACGGAAGTTCATGCTTCCTTCTAATGAAATTACCATGGGTTCAAGAATTCCAATAATGTCTCACATAATGTGGGGGACAGGTGTTAGCAATCGGGCTATTACCAGAACGCAAACATTTATGATTGCCAATAACGGAACCTTATCTATTCCATTTGCCTTTCGTCTTGAGGGTAGCGGGAGTAATGTTTCTGTAAGTGTTAATGGAAAAACAATGACACTCGGGTCTTTTTCTAATAAAGTCTTCGAGATTACTGATAATTATGTTGTGAAGGTTAATGGAGTTACAGATCTAACCTCAACAAATGGTGTCCTTCTTGAATTATTACCTGGCATGAATGAAATCACCGTCTCAGGTACTAATTTAAATCTATCAATCAGCGAGAAATTAACTTATCAGTATGTATAAGGAGGATGTGATAAATGGCGGATGCACCTAAAATATTAGATACAGATTTTCTTGATGAAGCTTATCCAAAATTAAATAAATCTATTGATAATGCTAACGAAGCATTAAGAAAATCCACTTCTGCTGAAACTAATTCTGCTGTAGCGGTGAACAAAGCAAATACAGCTGAATCAAAAGCTAATTCTGTTCAGGAACAATTTAACCAGGTTGTTATCGAAGGAGATTCTTCAGTAGAAGCTGCACAGGCAAGAGTTGATGCACAAGGCAATTCTTTTTCCACCTTGCAAGAGAGATTGAATACTTCTGATGTGCAACTTGTGGAAAATGCGGTCAGGGTAGGAGAAAACAGGTTATCAAACACAAATAAAAATAAAAAGCCTCTTGTAAGCTTTATTTGTGATGATGGGGCAAGTTCAGACTTAACAAAATTGCTCCCAATCATACAAGAGAAGAACTTTCCCATTGCTATTGCTGTTATTACAGATTGGGTTGGTCAATTCCAAATGAACACTCAATTTATGACCTGGGAAGAGATTAAACAATTTGCTGATGCAGGCTGTGAAATCATTTCCCATACCACACAGCAACAACATTTAACGCAGTTAACTGATGCCGAATTAGACAGTGCTCTGGGAGATGCAAGGGAAGTATTAAGGCAACATGGATATTACTCAGATTTGATTGCCTACCCTTATGGGGAGAATGACGAAAGAGTAAGAAGGTACACCAGGAAGTATTATCGTGCTGGTTTTGGGATTAGAGGGGATACAGGTGTTTATGGATCTAACGCAGCTGAATTGTTTCAATTTAATATTGCTCGTATTGGATTAGGTTCAAGTTATGATCCGGCAACAGCTGGATTCCCAAGCGATACAACTTCTTTAGAATATTACAAATCAAGAGTTGATGAAGCAGTTGCAAATAACAGCTGGGTAGTGTTCATGCTTCATACTTCAGGTGTTCTAGATGCCACTCAGCAACAACATTTAAGAGATTTAGTCGATTATATTAGGGGGTTAAGTATTCCGATATTAAACCCAAGTGAAGCATTGCAAGAGGTTGGGAATTTAATTGATATTGGGGAAAAAACGAGCCAATACTTAAAGATTAATGCTCGGGGCGAAATTAAAACCAATATGAATGATTTTCAGCTTACTAAATACACTGAAATTAATAAATATGATTTTAGTACCTACATCAATAGTTTTCCTTACGGTATTACCTTGACACCAATTAGTACTGCTAAAGCGCAAAGCTCACCTTCTGCTCCAGTGGGAGTTGGTGGTACTTTGGCAACTTATAGGGTTTCATCATCTCAAGACTTTAATTATCAAGTCTATACAACTGTAACCGGTAAAAGATATATCAGGAATTGCCAAGCTGATGGTACTTTTACAGGTTGGTTTAGCAACAATAAATCAAACATTCAAATTACCATTCAGTCCATTACAGTCCCAGCTAACTCAACATTGAATCATGTTTATTCAAATACATCAATTAAAAATACTGATGTATTAGTTGCTTATCCTACGTCAAATATTGAAAATGGCTTAATTTATTCCCCTGCTTTTGTGGTTAATAATAAAGACGTAGTGATTAGGTTTGTTAACATGACAGGAGTAGCAATCACAACAATTGAGAGAGTGTGGAATATCAACCTTATACAGTAAGGATGGTATAGACAGTTTTTTACTTTTATTATATAATTCCATGGTCATACAACATTTACAAATTTTAAAAATAGGATGAGAATATGGAATTTATATCACGCTCTATCAATCAAAGACCTTACATTCTGGCTTTTCTTGTTGCGGTGATCGTGGGGCTTGCTGTTCCTTTCCTGGGTGTATATTCAATTGGAATTATTGCTGCTGTAGGCGGCGTAATAGCAATAGTGAAATTGAATCTAAATGCTAATACCGCCTTTATTTTAACTTCACTATTGCTTTATGTGAATGTATTAAAGCCTTTTGGGGGCTATAAGATAATATCTTCTGGCCTAGATGCTTTTGTAGCCATAATGATTATAAAATTCCTTGTGTTTAGAGGATTAAAAAAGACTAACGCTTTGTGGATTTTCTTGGTAACGGGATTTTTAATACTTTCATTTCTGGAAATGTTTAATCCTAACATCCCTTCATTAGCTGCAGGGTTACAAGGCCTAAGAAAAACTTCATTTGCATTTATGTTGTTCTATGTAGGAGTTCTTTCTTTCAAGGATGTAAAAGAGGTAAGGAAATTCCTTGCAAGAATAACATTAGTAAGCATCCCTTTAATTCTTTACGGAATAAAACAGTATTTGTTCATTTCGGAGTTCGATAAATTATTTCTCTACTCCAATGATGCAGATATTTGGACAGGTACTCTTTTTGGAAAAACAAGGGCTACATCTGTTTTTGCTGGTTCTTTTCACTTTGGAATGTTCGGAGCAATAATCGCAGTTACAAGCTTATATTTAATGGATACTGCTAAGAGAAAAGGACATAAGCTTTTTTACTTTGCCTCTATAATTATTGCAATGGCAGGCTGTTATACTTCATTAACAAGAACAAACTTAGTAGCCTTGGTTGCTGGCGTGCTAGTATATTTAATTATGAAGATGAGAGTAAGAAACATTATGATCTTACTTCCTCTAGTGGCAATAAGCATGTGGGGTATTGTTAGCTACATTATTTCTAATACACAGCAGCTCCTGTATTCTAACAATGAACTATTACGCATGATCGGAACTATCGCGAATATTTCCAATGATACTAGATTTTTAGGACGGACACATGGCTGGGAAACAGCACTATCGCTAATGAAAGAACAACCAATATTAGCGTATGGGACAGGCTCAGCTGGTGACACCCTGCAAAATGTTTATGATTTTCAATATCATGTGACAAGCCATAATTTTTTCTTGAAAATCTTAATGGAGACTGGTTACATTGGATTATTGCTAATCACACTTTTGTTCATTGGAATTACAGTTAAAATGTTTAAGAGCATTGTGGAAAGCGAAAATATTTATTACAAAAGAATTGTGGCATGTTGCTTATCAGTTTTTGTAATTTTCTTGGTTAACGGCTTGGTAGGTTCTACTATTGAAACATATCCAGTTTCAGCGTTAATTCTCTTACTAATGGGAATAGGAATATCAAAAATTGAGGACTGATATTTTCAGTCCTTTTTCTTATGGGAAAAGAGGTGAAACCTTGATTAAAATACTCAATCAAAACAGGAAGTATGAGGCCTATCTGGAAAATGCCTTTAATATCGGATATGAAAAGACGTTCAACCAAATATGGGGAGCGTCTTTTTCTTTGCCTTTAAACGATCCAAAGAATGCGGAATGCAAAGCCCTATATTATGTGGAAGTGTATGACAATGATGAGTATATAGGGCTTTTCCGTATCATTCCCAAAAGGACAGTGAAAAATGAATCCACAGAAACAGTGACATACCAATGTGAGCATGTGCTGGCCACACTCTTGGATAAGTCAATATTTAAATATGTCCAACGCGACAATTGGATGACGAGTACAATATTAGCTTTTTTGCTTAATATGCAAAATATAAAACATTGGAAACTTGGACATGTCAGCTTCACAAGATATTTTTCGTATAAATGGGAGAATGACAACCTTCTTTCCGCGTTGTTTAGTGTTCCTAAACCATTTGACCAGCCATATCAATGGACTTTTGATACACAATCATATCCGTGGACTTTAAATCTTGTTGCTCCTGAAAGTAAGGTAACTTGTGAAGTTAGAGAGAAAAAGAACTTAATAGGTTTAGAAATTGAAGAAAATCCAATGGGAATTTACAATCGCATTTACCCATTAGGATATGGTGAAGGCGATAATCAATTAACTATTGAGTCTGTTAATGATGGCATTCCATATGTAGAAGATGCAGAGTCTGTCGCTAAATATGGTGTCAGAGAATACATTTGGGTTGATAAACGGTTTGAGGATGCAGCGCTATTAATGGCAAGTGCAGAGGCATTATTAACTAGATGGAAAGAACCTATTGTTTCCTGGCGAATATCAGCTGCTGATCTATCTAAGATAACCGGCGAGGATATAGACAAGCTTAAAATGGGCCGTATAGTGCGTTTAAGTGTGGAAGGTTTTCCGGTAACGGATTTAAGAATTATGAAAGAAACGAAGACTGATACTAAAGGACAGCCTTGGAATGTTCAATTAGAAATCGGTAATATAAATGCAGATTTAGGCACCACTCAGGCAGACTTGGAGAGGCGGCAGCAGATTAATGAGCTTTATGCACAGGGAGCAACAAATATATTGTTTATTCCCTATAATGATAATGCTGATCCTGACCATCCTGTTGAAATGAAGTTTTATCTTCCAGAGGAATTTGTAAAGTTGAATAAGCTTCTTCTTTCGTTTGTTATGGATAAATTTAGAGCATATGAAAGGGCAATTGGAGGCGGTGGTTCAATCGTCAAATCTACATCAAGTGGAGGAGGATCCCAGCAAACTTCGAGCTCTGGCGGTGGAGTAGAAACTTCCACTGAAAGTGGCGGAGGTTCTACACAAACAAGCTCAGCTGGAGGGGGAACATCAAGCACCACAAGTGAGAAAACCTTTGTCCAATTGAACGTAATGACAGGAGTTCCTGAAAATTCAATCGGGTCTGATAATTACGGCAACCACTTACATGAAGTTCAGATTCCAGGGAGTGTGTTTGATCATTCTCATACTTTTACTATAGGTTCTCACACACATATAGTTACCATTCCTACTCATAGCCATAACTTTACGATTCCTAACCATTCGCATACTGTTACTATTCCAGCTCACACACATGATATTACCTTGCCGGATCATACTCATGCGATTCAATTCGGCATTTTCAAATTGGATAATGTTCCTTCAAAGGTAACTATAAAAGTAGATGGAAATACGGTGCCTTACACAGCGACTAATGGAGATAATATTAATCTAATTCCTTATCTTTCAAAGGATTCAGAAGGAAGGGTAAATCGTGGATGGCATACAGTGACTATTACACCTAATGACCTTGGAAGAATTAATGCTCAAATTTATACTCAGTTTTTCATTCAATCTCGTGGAGGGGGCAATTTTTAATGAAAATTAGAGAATGGTTAATTAAGAAACTTATAGGAAATAAGCCGGTTATTATGAATGTCACTTTAATTCTGGATGCTCCAATCATGGCATCGGAACCTAATGTCATAATTGATAAAAGCAATATTGATTACTCCACAAGAATTAAGGAGGGCAAATGAAGATGCAGCAATTAAAAATAACTACTCATAGCGGCAATGAATATGAAGTGACTGTTGAAAACTTCGATCCTATTCAGACCAATACCGATCTTAATAACAATGAAATTTATACCGTTGTCTTTGGAGATGTTATTCTTTCAAGAATCGATGTAAAGGCGGTGGTGCCTATAAAAATTGAATCAGATATAGAGACAGAAGCCATGTAAGGCTTTTTTATTTTGTTCAAAGGGGGGCAATGACATTGGAGGAGATGGATGTGCCACAAAGATTAGACGATCATGAAAAAAGAATTGGAGAACTGGAGACCAATTATGGCAAGGTCATACAAAAAATAGACAGCATGGAAAGAGGCCAGGTCGAGTTACAAAATATTGTCCTCAAGTCTTCAGGTGATCAGAAGGATCTACTTAATAAATTGATTGAGCATAGCCTCGGAATCAGTGTTAAACAAGAAGAAACAAAAGGTGAAGTTTCGAAGTTAAAGATCAGTTCCAGGAAAGAAATAATTATAGGACTTATCGGAGGTGGAGGGATAACTGGGATATTAGTGTCGTTGGTTGCATTTTGGGAACAAATCACAAAAATATTTGGAGGGAATTAAAATGATAAATTGGAAAGTTAGATTTAAAAACAAACTGTGGGTTGTGTCCTTTGTGTCACAACTTTTTATTTTGGCAGAAGTCTTAATGGTTGGAGCACATGCAGCTGGTCTAACGGACTTTACTATTACTGAGGCTATGAAAGAGTGGGTATTCCTGCTGGTCAATGCAATCTTTGGTGTTCTTGCGACTTTAGGAATTGTTCAGGATCCAACAACACAATCGTTTGAAGACAGTTCACAAGCTAAAAGATATCAATGGCCAAAATAAGCTGCCCTTCTGGGGTGGCTTTTCTTATGTATTGAAAGGGGGGATTGTCATGTGATGTAGGACGGTAGTATAAGTGGTTTATTTAATAAGTATTAAAAATAATATTAGAGGTGATTAAAATGGTAAAACTCTTTATTGATCCAGGTCACGGAGGTACTGATCCAGGTGCAGTTGGAAACGGACTTCAGGAGAAAAATTTAACACTTCAAATTGCAACACGTATTAAAGATATTTTGACGCTAGAATATGATAATGCTTCAATCATGATGAGTCGAACTGGAGATCAGACCGTTTCCTTATCTGAACGAACAAACGCAGCCAATGCATGGGGAGCTGACTTCTACTTGTCGGTCCATATTAACGCAGGTGGGGGAACTGGTTATGAAGATTATGTTTATCCAGGAGTAGGAGCACCAACTACCACTTATCAAAATAACATTCATGCAGAGGTAATGAATCTGGTTGATTTTTATGATCGTGGTAAAAAGCAAGCAAACTTCCATGTTCTAAGGGAAACAAGCATGCCGGCACTTTTAACTGAAAATGGATTTATCGATAATGCCAATGATGCTGCTAAATTAAAATCAGCTACATTTATCGAAAATCTTGCCCGTGGCCATGTGAATGGAATCGTGAAGAGTTTCAATCTTTCAAAGAAGAGTTCAGCAGTTTATCATACTGTTGTCTCTGGTGATACAGTTTATTCATTAAGCAGGACTTATGGAAGCACGGTACAGCAAATTAAGGATTGGAACAACCTTGATGATAATTACACAATTTATGTTGGACAGGTACTTCGAGTAAAATAAACATAAGAAGCCCTTCTCGTTGTGGAGAGGGGCTTTATTATAGGTTGTTTTAATTAACAAACGCACCCTTTACTTTAACAAGTAATTACAAATGTTTATATCATTCGTTTCTCTATCAAACGGCGAAGAAAGTGCCGCTCACAACCCTCACGCAGCTGGCCGGCCATGATGATCCGAAGACGACGATGATCTACACCACGCCGAACCTGCAGGAAGTCGGGGCGAAACTCGATGACTTGTACCTGGAAGATGACTGAGCGTATAAAGAGGGCAAATTTCAACACAAAAAGCCGGATGTCTCCTACGATGAGGAAATCTCCGGCTTTTCATTTAGTGATTTTTTTTAGTTATCTCAAAAATGAGTAGGGACTTTAACAAGGCGATATTTTTTGGTCCACATTTCCGTGCTTACAATTAATTCATCATCGTCTTTTTCAAAAAATAGACTATTTCCATCTATGTTTTTGAAAATCCAACCTTTGCTGCTGATTAAATCTTGAATCTGTTTATTGACGTCTTCCGAATTCTTCATGATGTACCAAGTTGCCTCGTTATCTTTTGAAACCTCTACTAATGGTTGATCCGATTCATTCAATTTCTGCACAGCTTCTTTCGGGGTAGATTCTACATCTGCCGGAAGGGCTGGGTAACGCAACTGATTAAAATAAATAAAAATTGCTAATAGTATAATGCTAATTAAAACCACGCTTATGATAACCCATTTTCTTTTCACCTAATATCCCCCTTTCTCCATAAACTTCTTTACTATTTTAACCAAAAGCGCAAACTAATTACAGTTTGCGCTTTTAAATCTTCTAAATGATTAATTAGATGCTTTGTCCATTTCATAACCATATACCTTATAGCCACTATTATACCAAGTTGCTAAAGTTGTTGTCTCTTTTCTATCAGTTGTATGTTGCGTTAAATATTTATTGCTACTGTATGAACCAGTATTCTTAGTAATGAGGGCTGTATGGTCTATACTACCATCACCTGTGAAATCAGCATTTACAGCATCACCAGTTTGCAACGCTGAAACCGCACTTGCTACTCCTGCTCGGGCCTTCCAGTGGAGATAGAAGTTATGAGCGCCACCCCACGTATATGACGGCACAACACCATAACTCCAAGACGCTGATGAAGTGTAAGACGACCCATACCTCATTTTCATGCCACCAGCATATAAGGCTTGTGAAACGAAGTTTGCGCAATCATTCCACTTACTCCAACAACTCTTATCATAAATACTGCAACCTTGTTTATAGGCATAATAATCGTAGAGAGGATTTCTTCCATCCCACCATTTATAGGCGTAATCCCTTGCCTTGATATTATCATACCCATTTGAATAAACAGTAGCAATCGATATAACATCTCCAGAAACTTCCTCATTTTCTGCAGTAGATGGATCATTTGGTGAAACCGGCAATAAACTGATTAACTCCGCATTCTCCTGTTCCGATAATAAAGTATTGTTCGCTAATTTATTCTTATATCCTTTAAGCCTATTATTCTGAGCATGATTTTCATAATAATCTATAAACTGAACGAAAGGTATTATTTTTTTCATATCTTCTTCGCTGAACTCATCAAAAGCCACACCCAAAGACAAAACAAATTTCTGATATGCTGGATCATCCAGATCACTAACAATCGAAAGCCCGTTTGTTTTTATATAGTCCTCAACAATTTTAATGGCTTCTTTATGTTCGACCTTGGCCATTTTTCTTTCTTGTGCTGGGTTATCTGAGAGGGTTTTGTAAAACACAATATCTTTTGCCGAAAAGACATTCTCCTTCTTTTCCTGGACTTCCACTTTTTCCGCGGCTAAAGGTGAGGCGACAGAGGTTGTCAGCGCTACTGCAAAAACCAATGCTGAAATCAATTTTTTCTTCATACTTACTTTCCTCCTCATTTTTTGTAATTTCTTACAATTTCCAATATACCATAAAATTGGAAGTTTTATAGTCTTATTTTCAAAAAAATCCCAGTCGAATTTGCTATAATACCAGGAAGATGTGTGAGCATATAAAAAGAGTAATAGAATGAAAGACTGCAGCCGATAATTTATGTAGATGCTTTATTTCTCATTGAATGAATATTTCTTATTGAACAAACCTGCCCCTTTAGTTTAATAAGAAATCAAAAGCCCTTCTCAATCGAGAATGGTTTTTAATCACTCTCATCGAATATTGTCGAAAATTTGTTTCTTTAAAGATACAAACTAGACTATTAATTTACACTGCTACCAACTATAATAATTTTGATAATATTCAACCTAGGAGGAAACTATGAAGAAATCACTTTTGTTAGCAGCTATATTATCCCTAGCCATTCCATTTGGACAAGCTAAAGCTGAGGAAACTCCAACATATCGTATCTCTGGAGCAGATCGTTATGAAACAGCAGTAAATATTTCAACTGAAGGATGGGAGACATCTGAGGTTGCAGTAATTGCAACAGGACGGGACTATCCTGATGCGTTAAGTGCTACACCACTTGCATATAAATATGATGCACCTCTTCTGTTGACAACAGCAAACTCTCTACCAACAAGTGTAAAGAGTGAATTAAAACGTCTTAAAGTAAAAACTGTTATTCTGATTGGCGGTAAGGGTGTTATTTCATCCAATGTAGAAAGCGAGATTAAAAGCTTAGGTATTTCATCGGTTACAAGGATTAGCGGTGCTGATCGCTATGAAACTTCTGTGAAAATTGCAGAGCAGGTAGGAAGTCCAGGCGCTGTGGTTGTAGCGACAGGTGAAGGGTTTGTCGATGCTCTCTCAATTGCACCAATCGCAGCACAATTGGAAATGCCCATTCTTTTAACAAGGAAGAATTCCGTTCCTGCGTCAGTGAGCCAATTTGTAAAAAACCAAAAGCCTTTAGAGTCATTTGTAATTGGAGGTACTGGAGTAATTGGGGATAGTGTTGCAAAATCTTTCCCAGGATATGATCGAATTAGCGGAATCAATCGATATGCAACGAATAGTAAAGTTATTGAATATTTCGCAGAGGTTCTTGATATGGATCTTCCAGTTATCGCAACCGGTCAAAATTTCCCAGATGCTCTAGCGGGATCTGCATTTGCAGCTGCGACTTGGAATCCAGTTATTTTAACTCATCCAACGAACCCAGATATATATACAAAGGACACAGTTCAAAATTATTCACACCTTGCTGAAACCTACTTTGTCTTGGGTGGAGAAAGTGTTGTATCTGAAAATGCAATTAATGCATTACTGAATCAATAATTGTAAGCAACTAATAATAGAAGCCCTTCTCTATCGAGAGGGGCTTTAGTATATTACATCTTTAATTTTCTCCACGGGTACTCCATAATATCTCGCCAACTTTTCAAGGTCCTCCAGTGAGGGATTAATTTTGTTACATTCGTAGTAACTGAGTTTTCTACTATAGATCCCAGTAGCTTCTGCTACTTCTTTTTGAGTCTTGTTCTTTTCGAACCTTAACATTCTTAAATTAATACCTATGCTACCATACATGTTATCACCCAATAATTATTTCGGACAGAATTACCCAACTTTAAGACAGTAGGCAATATAAAAAGCCCAATCCTAAGAAAGGGCTTATCTAGTCAAAGCAACTTTAGTGTTGCAGAACCATTATAGTTTAAAAAAATTAAGTCGCAAATTGTTCTTATGTGTATGAAGGTTAAAAGCCCTTCTCACCCAAGAAGGGCTTAAACATGTTTCCAGGTCTTTCTTATTATTATTCTATAGATGCATGATGGTTTCACACCATATTCATTTGCAATATCTTCAATAAGTACTCTCGGGTTCTCATCTGTTTTGTTTTTCAACATCATTCTTTGATATCTCCCCCTAATCAATTTTACATCGTATGCACGTATTCTAACCAATTAAATCACCCTTTCCCTATCAACAAATTGGATTTTCTTTATGTCTAATTCATGAAGTTAAAGGGGTAATGCCTGTTATGTAAATCTCTTATATAAATAAAACTCCAGAAGCTCCTGGACTTTATTTCGGATCCGTGGGTTAAAGTAGTTGTGTTGCTCCTCAAACCCTTTGTATATGAATAAAAACATTGTAAAAGCCTCATCACGGGCGACTTGCTCAACTCTCATTTGCCCTTTCCTCATGGCAATCCTTGCTTCTTTTAAATCCCTCTGAACAGCCTTTATTGTTTCTTCAATTAACTGAAGATAAGGCTCCTTCAGCTTAAAGCCCGCCTTATCAATTATGTTTCGATCGCGTTCAAGAATGGTTAACAGCATAGGAAGATACATTGCTTGTTCTAAGATATCGCGGTCTTTCTCTGGAATCCTAGTCATCTTTAAACCCTCTCAACACCCGTAATTTCTTCAATCATAATTATTCTTTTTCCTTCATCGGATTCAAATAGTATGTATTTCATTAGCATATCCACTTTATCAACTATTCCGGTTAAAGCCTGGAAAAAACCATCCTGCCAGATCGTTACCTTAATTGGAAGGGTATAGTTCAGTGAATCCATAACAACAAATCCAATCTCCTCAAGTTCCTGCTCATCAAGCTGCGGCTTCTTTTGCTTCTTATCATCAAAGGCTATTTGTTTTAGCATTTTCACATGCTCAGGCATAAAGATGCAGATTGCCATTTCATTTTTCCGCGATCACGAATCATTTTCTAGTCATCTCCTTATACTATAAATTATACAAACGTTTGTTCGAAAATCAACTTGAAATCGAACATGTGTTTGTATATTATTATGGCAAAAGGAGCTGAAAATGATGAATTGTTTGTTTAAATACTCACTGGAAAATAAATTACCGATTGATTTAATTTACATAAATGATGCGGGAGAGCTCACTTTTAGAGCTGTTATTGTAAGAAAAATAACTGTGGAGGGCATCCTGACTTTTGATATTGGTAAACAGCAACTGAGATCATTTAAACGAGCAAATATTTTATCAGCTGCCAAACAACGTAAAAAAAAGAGGGATAAATTATGCGTGATCTAACCAGGAGACAAAAGGTAGTTTTAGATGTAATAGTTCAGAATTATCCATTTAAGGTATTCCAGGCAGAATCCTTTAGTCATTTTATTAATTCAATGAAAGGAGAGCCAAGGAAAACTCAAGTAGTTATTAAAGAAACAAAGATAAAAATAGGTTAACCCTAAATTTAGTTCTTCCATTTCCTTCGAAGGCAGAAAAGAGGGTACACGCCAATTAACCGGCATTACCCATAAAGCTCCAATAACGATAGACCCCACAAATTTCATTTATTTTTTCCCGACGGCTTCTCCAAACAATCCTGAATGCATCTGGA
>JAPSKD010000224.1 GCA_031177865.1 Bacillus sp. (in: firmicutes)
TCAAGCGCTTTCCGCTCCAATCAACAGGTTCTAAAATCAACAGTGTCCTTTAACACAGGCCTAAATAAAAAAACTGACTCTTTAATGGTACAAGTCAGCTTAGGTTCGAATTATTTATATGAATTCCAGGCTCTAAAGGATATAGATCAATTAATGACTGGGGTTGCTTTTCTCGGTATTCCTTTGGTGTACATAATTTTATCTTTACAAAGTTACGATTAAATGATCGTATGCTTTCATAACCACAAAGGAAAGCAATTTCTGTAATATTTTTTTCTGAATAGATTAATAGATAACAAGCATAGTTTACTCTGGTTTCATTTAAAAAATCCACAAAAGACATATTAATATGAGTATTAAAATACTTCGATAAATAATTATAACTGTACCCTAAAGTACCAGCGATACTTTTTAAAGAAATCGATTCTGTAAAATGGTCCTGAATATAGGTTAACAACTTATGGAGCAGCTCTGGATCTTGTTTTTCGCCTTTAATTAAGCTGGTTTGTCCCATTAGCTCTGATAATAATAAATAGAGACAGGCCTTTTGTTCTAGAAGATTTGGGTTATCTTTGAAAAGCGTCCTAGAAATTAGTGTATTCGCTTCCAAAGATAGGTTGAAAACTGGATTTTCAAGTGAACTATTTTCTATCATCTTTTGAAATGTCGGAACATAGTCTGGTGAAAAAATACAAATATTTGCTCGAGAATGTGATTTGGTACTAAACGAGTGAATTTCATACGGCAATATGAGTAAGAATTGTCCAGTTTTCAGATGGTAACTTTTTTGACTAATAATGACTTCCATTTCCCCATCAACGAGGAATAATAATTCAAAACCACGATGAAGATGGCTTGGAAAATTTAAATCCATAGTATGATAGTTTGATATGTAATCAAAATGGTGTGCTTCATATATTAACATACTAAGAACATCCTCAAAGAGTAAATTTTGTCTAGGATTATATAAGTTTTTACTTGTTGTGTCAAACCTGAAAATGATAGATTTATCGATATTAGAGTTATCTTGATGACGAAAGGAGATACGCTATGGAAAAAATTAGAATTGGAATGGTCGGTTATAAATTTATGGGTAAAGCACACAGTCATGCTTACCGGGATCTTCCACTGTTTTTCCCTAACACGGTTCATCCTGAAATGAAGGTTATTTGCGGCCGTGACCTAAACGGTGTGACCACTGCAGCCAAGCAATTCGGCTGGGAGGAATATACAACGGACTGGAAAAGCCTCTTAGTAAGAGATGACATCGATTTAATCGATATTAATGCACCTAGTGATGTACATAAAGAAATAACGATTGCTGCTGCGCAAGCTGGAAAACATGTCTTTTGCGAAAAACCGTTAGCGCTTACATTGAAGGACTCTAGAGAAATGCTTGATGTCGTTGAGGCCGCTGGAGTCAAACATATGGTTGGATTTAACTATCGCTTCGCCCCTGCTGTTATGCTGGCTAAAAAGCTTATTGATGAAGGAAGGCTCGGCGATATTTATCATTTCCGTGCCTGGTTTTTACAGGATTGGCTCGTGGATCCAAACTTCCCGCTTGCATGGAGACTTCAGAAAGAAATTGCAGGTTCAGGCTCTCACGGAGACCTCGGGGCTCATTTAATTGATCTATCTCACTATCTAATTGGAGATATTACCGAAGTAATCGGTGTGAACGAAACGTTTATTAAAGAACGGCCAATTCCTTCTCAGATGACAGGCTTATCAGCAAAAGGCAGTGATAGCAATGAAAAGGGCGAAGTGACAGTGGATGACGCTACCCTATTTTTAGCTCGGTTTGCTAACGGAGCTTTAGGAAGCTTTGAAGCTACTCGCTTTGCGGCTGGACACCGCTGTACGAATTCTTTCGAGATTAATGGCAGTAAGGGCAGTGTTATCTTTGATTTTGAACGGATGAATGAACTGCAAGTATATTTCGTTGATGATCGAGACGATGTTCAAGGCTTCCGCCGCGTCTTAGCGACTGACCCTGCGCACGCATATGCGGAAAACTGGTGGCCACCAGGACATACGATTGGTTATGAACATACGTTTATTCATGAAATGGTTGAACTTATGGAGTCGTTCCGGGAAAATCGACAGCCTGTGCCAAACTTCCTTGATGGCGTAAAGTGCCAGGAAGTGTTAGAAGCCGTTGATTTATCGATTGAAAAACGTCAATGGATCCGAATTTGTGATGTATAACAAATGTAAAGGAGTGCTTTTACCATGAAAAAAAGTGCATTGATTGTTTGGGGCGGATGGGATGGCCATCAGCCCGAACAGGTAGCTGAAATCTTTAAAGGGATCCTTGAGGAAGAAAATTTCCAAGTAGAGGTTTCCAATTCACTTGACTCCTATGCTGACAAGGAAAAGCTAAAGCAATTGGATTTAATCGTTCCCCACTGGACGATGGGTGAAATTGAAAAAAAATATGTCCTCAATATCTCTGAAGCCGTCGCCGCAGGTGTTGGTTTAGCTGGGTGCCATGGTGGGATGTGTGATTCTTTTCGAAATAATGTAGACTGGCAATTCATGACCGGTGGTAATTGGGTGGCCCACCCTGGAAATGATGGGATAGAATACATGGTCAATATCAAGCATTCCTCTAGTCCATTATTAGAGGGTATCTCTGATTTTGAAGTGGTTAGTGAACAATACTACCTCCATTACGATCCGGCGGTTGAAGTGTTAGCTACCACTCGTTTCCCGGTTTTTCACGGACCGCATGCGGCTAATAAGGCAGTAGATATGCCAGTTGTTTGGACAAAACGCTGGGGCATTGGGAACGTGTTTTATAATTCGTTAGGGCATCAAGCCAATATTGTCGCTATGCCTGAAGTTTCGCTGATCATGCGACGCGGATTTTTGTGGGCTGCTGAAGGAAAGAAAAGAGCCGAAGAAATGGATGTTGCGTCGATTTATGGTAATGTACGAACTTATACCGGCATGGGCGACAGTCAATAAGAGAAAGCGGAAGGCAAGCTAATCCATAAAAATAATCTGGAGGTTCCTATGAAAAAACTTAAAATCGGTATTATTGGTTGTGGAAATATTAGTTCTATTTATATGGAAAACTGTCAGAAGTTCCCTCACTTAGAGCTAATTGCCTGTGCGGACTTAGATGTACAGCGAGCACAATTACAAGCTGAAAAGTTCGGTGTCCCTAGGGCTTGTTCCGTAGAAGAGTTACTGTCTGACCCCGCGATTGAACTCGTCATTAATCTAACCATTCCTAAAGCACATGCCGCTGTTTGCATCCAGGCACTTGAAGCAGGCAAGCATGTTTATACAGAAAAACCACTTGCTGTGACACGCGAGGAAGGAAAACAAATTTTAGAAACAGCTAAGAAGCATAATCTTCTTGTTGGAAGTGCACCTGACACCTTCTTAGGCGCTGGCATTCAAACTGCTATCAATCTAATAGAACAAGGTGAAATTGGAGTTCCGATTGGTGCCTCTGCCTTCATGATTTGCCGCGGGCACGAACATTGGCATCCAGACCCTGCCTTTTATTATGATATTGGAGGCGGACCTATGTTTGATATGGGACCATATTACTTAACAGCTTTAGTGGCTCTTTTAGGCCCAATCAAACGAATTTCTGGTTCAACTCGTATCAGCTATCCTGAAAGAACGGTGCTTAGCACCCCGAAAGCAGGTATTAAAATTGAAGTTTCAATCCCTACACATATCTCAGGTGTGATCGATTTTGCCTCGGGTGTAATTGGAAGTATTACCACAAGCTTTGATGCCTTTGGCGGCACATCGCTGCCCCCGATTGAAATTTATGGCAGTGAAGGAACCTTACTTGTCCCTGATCCCAATACGTTCGGTGGACCTGTCAAAATAAGAAAACGTGACGAAAAAGAATTTAAAGAGATCCCTCTGACATATGGATATTCCCAAAACAATCGAGGGCTTGGCGTTGCTGATATGGGCAAAGCCCTCCTTGAAGGTGGGAAATATCGTGCAAATAGCGAATTAGCGTATCACGTTTTAGAAGCGATGCATGGCTTCCATGATTCCTCAGATACTGGTAAACATTATAAAATGGAAAGTACCTGTGAGCGCCCACAATCAGTGTCTTTGGAATTACAGGCTTAAGTAATTCACTATAATAGATTACTTTCACAAACGATATTTAAGGGCTCCCCATTCTTGGGAGCCCTTTTACAATAAAAATTCATACAATTGGACAGGTTGGGATTTTAAGTTCCATCGTTAGGCATAAACAAAAGAAAGTTGATGTTTTCGCATCAACTTTCTTTTGTTAAAGATTTTATTAAAATTCTAACTTAATCCATATTCTTTTATTTTGTTATATAATGTGCCTCTTGAAATACCAAGTAAACTGGCTGCGGCACTTTTATTTCCGTACGTTTTTCTTAATGCTTCCTCAATCTCTAACGCTTCTGAATTTTTTAATCCTGGTTCCTGTCTATTGATTTCGCCTTTTTTTATAGAGGTTTGGTTTGCTGTCATCTTACTCCTAATATTCTCTGGCAGATGTTCGCTCATAATAGATGGTTTATCATTAAGGAGGATCATCCGTTCAATCGTGTTTCTAAGCTCCCGGACATTTCCTGGCCAATCATAATTCACTAACTGGGTAATCACTTCAGAATCTATGTCTGGCGCTGGCTTTTTATAATTGGAGCTAAATTCCTGAATGTAATTCTTGACTAGTGATACAATATCCTCTTTTCTTAACCGAAGGGGCGGAATATCTATACTAATCACAGATAAATGATAATATAGTTTTTCGTTAAAATTTCCTTCTCTTAGAAGAACATCTATCGATTGTGAAGTGGAAGTAATAATTCTCGTAGGAGATATAATTTCATCAACTCCTCCAACCCGGTAGAAGCGATAGTCTATTAGGTAGTCTAATAATTTCCCTTGAATGGAAAGCGGCATTTTATCAATATCTTCAATGAACAATGTGCCATTTAGCGCCTGTTCTATCCTGCCAATCTGTAATGTTTGCTGATCAGTTGAATAAATATCCTTTTGAAAACCAAAAAGTTCAATTTCTAGTAATCCTGGAGGAATAACGGAACAATTTAAGGTGATAAAAGGTCCATCGGCTTTTGTACCCCCATAATGGATTGCTTGAGCCAACATTTCCTTTCCAGAACCGGGTTCTCCCGTTAAATGCACTGGTATATCTGCATGTGCAACTTTTTGAGCAATTTTCAAGGCTTCCTGAAATTTAGGGCTTCCACTTACCATTTTTGCAAATGGATTTGACTTTGGAACAAGTATCGCTGAGTTGGAATCAAGTTCTTCGTTAAGACGGATAATATTCGTAATATTATGTTCAGTAGCAACTCCACCGATGATTTTATTATCGACCATTATTGGCGAAGCATTAATTAAAACATGTGTGTCCTTATTCGGTCGATGATATTGGCCTCTGACAGGCAGTCCTTCGTTTAAAATTCTGTGAAGGACAATGGATTCATCACTAAAGTGCTCCCCTATTTTCTTCCCTATTATGTGCTCTTTCTTAATCTTATATGTTTCTTCCGCCGTTGAATTCCAATATAACACTTCTCCAGCTTCATCTACCGCTGTAACAGAGTCATTGATTGTTTCAGCTAATGTTTGAAAATAAGCTAAAAGTTGACGGTTCTGTTCCTCAAGCTTTTCAATGCGCTGTTCAGATGTTAGGACACCAATGAATTCCCTTTCGTTTTTTACTAGAACTGGTCTGCGCCAATCTATATCCGCATTGTACCCTATATCGGCTGAAACTACTGTGGAAGGGAGCCAATTAAAAGATTCAAGCAAATCAATGATCTTAGTTGATTCATTACCCAATTCTATCAGCCGGTACTCATAGTTATGAATGATAAAGTATGCTTCACCAGCCACAACGACAAATTTATACTCATCCAATTTCTTTTTTATTTCTTTTAATTGTATATGGTCATTTACAATTGTAAAGGAGTCATCAAGTTGATATTGCCCACTTCTGAACATACTAAAATCCTTTCAAAGCCTTTTTTTTCACTTTAACATAAAATTAACTGTTCTTTCTACCAATAGAAGTTAAAAAGCTGAACCCGTAAAATACAGGTATCAGCTTTTTCAACTCATTATCTAAAGTAATTTACCACAAATCTGGCCTTTAACTTACGCAGATTGCTTATACTGATCAAATTCTCTTTGTAATTTTTCATTTGGTTCTGGAGTCAGTAAAGAAACAATCCAGATAGCGGCCAAACTGACAATGAAACCTGGAATAATCTCATAAAGAGTGTTTACTAATACTGGTACATTTGCCCAAATGATGACGGTAACCGCACCGCCAATTATGCCGGCAAGAGCACCCCATCGATTCATTCGCTTCCAGTAAAGACTGAGTAGAATTACAGGTCCAAAAGCAGCACCAAAGCCCGCCCAGGCATAACCAACCAGTGATAAAATAGTTCCATTCTTATCAAATGCAACGATAACGGATATAACGGAAACAACTAGTACGGAAATTCTGCTAATGAACATTAGTTCTTTATCTGTTGCTGATCTGCGGAAAAATGTCTTATAAACATCTTCAGTCAGTGAGCTTGCCGTAACAAGAAGCTGTGAAGAAATGGTGCTCATAACCGCCGCTAGTAATGCCGCCAACAAAAATCCTGTAATTATAGGATGGAATAATATCTCACTTAGTTCTATAAAAATGGTTTCTGGGTCAGATAATTTAAGCCCCAGCTTGGAATAATAGGCCAAGCCGATGAATCCTGTAAACATCGCACCACCAACGGAGAAAATCATCCAGCCCATTCCAATTCGTCTTGCTTTTTTTATTTCTTTGACAGATGAAATAGCCATAAAGCGGACAATAATATGCGGCTGTCCAAAGTAGCCTAATCCCCATGCCATTAAGGAAATAATCCCTAACAAAGTCGTTCCTTTAAAAATATCAAATAGTTTAGGATCGATTCCTTTTATTTCATTAAAAGCCGGACCTACTCCGCCCACTTCCATGATGGTCACAGCGGGAACCAGAATAAGAGCAGTAACCATTATTAACCCTTGGACAAAATCAGTCCAACTTACCGCTAGAAATCCTCCGAATAATGTATAACCAATTACAACAGCTGCGATGATCCAAAGTCCCACCTGGTAATTAAGATTAAACGTTGTCTCAAAAAGAACCCCTCCGGATACCATTCCGGAAGAAACGTAGAAAGTAAAGAAAACAATAATGACAAGTCCGGAAGTTAAACGGAGCATAGACGATTGATCGCCAAAGCGATTTTCCAAGAAAGCGGGAATGGTCATCGAATTGTTGGCGTTTTCTGTATAGATCCTTAATCTAGGTGCTACATAAAGCCAGTTAAAATAGGCACCAATGGTTAACCCAATGGCAATCCATGAGGCACTCAGACCTTGAGAAAACATTGCACCTGGAAGACCCATAAGAAGCCATCCGCTCATATCAGATGCACCTGCACTTAGTGCTGTTACAGCTGCTCCAAGCCCTCTTCCCCCAATCATATAATCTGATAGATTAGACGTACGCTTGTAAGCAAAGTATCCAATTAACAACATACCTGCCATATATACCCCAATAGAAAAAAGTATTTGTGTATTCAAACCTCATCCCCCGTTCTGTTTTTGGCGCGGAAAAATAGTAATCATTTATTAAAGCGCTTTCAACATTTATACTTTTTTTACTTTAACTCTAGGAAATCCCCCCTGAAGGGATTTCCTAGCTTGCTTTTTACTATAATTTTCTAGATTTCAGCTTAGCTTGAGTAAACAACAGTAAATAGTCGTATCCGCCGGCTTTTGAATCAGTACCAGACATATTAAATCCGCCAAATGGATGGACTCCAACTAAAGCACCTGTACACTTTTTATTAATATAAAGGTTTCCACAATGCATATTTTCAAGCGCATAGTCAATTCGTTCCGTATCCTTTGAATGATAGGCACCTGTCAATCCATAGTCAGTATCATTATAAATCGCAATTGCTTCTTTCCAGTCAGCTGCTTTAGCAAGGGCCAGAACTGGACCAAAGATTTCCTCCTGCATGATGCGTGCTTTCGGTTCAACATCAGCAAATACAGTTGGTTGAATATAGAAGCCGTTCCCATTTGCTTTCGATCCGCCAGTCAGCAATCTGCCTTCTGTTTTTCCAATTTCAATATAGCTCATGATTTTATCCACTGACTTTTGGTCGATAACTGGACCAATAGCATGGTTCTCCTCAGGAATGCCAACCGTTAGATTCTTGGTTAACTCTGTCACTTTTTCAACCACTTCGTCATAAACAGATTCGACGATAATGGCTCTAGAGCCTGCAGAACACTTTTGCCCCTGGAAGCCAAAAGAGGAAGCAACAATTGCTGCTGCTGCTGCATCCAAGTCAGCTGTTTCATCGACAACTACACCGTCTTTACCGCCCATCTCAGCAATAACACGCTTTAACCACAATTGTCCTGGCTGTACTTTTGAGGCT
>JAPSKD010000225.1 GCA_031177865.1 Bacillus sp. (in: firmicutes)
TTACGATATTTTCTCTTCCTGGCAGTACCCGGCCGATGGATTCATGCGTTTTCCTGCCCATCGCAATCGGATGCCCCATTGTCGTGCGTTTGAAGAATTTTAAATCCTCCGGTAAATGCCAAGGCAATTTATTGTCCTTGCCAATAACTCTATTTTCATCCATGGCCACAATAAAAGAGATCATACAGAGACCGCTCCTTTAATGTGTGGATGTGGGTCATAACCTTCTAAAGTGAAATCTTCAAAGGCAAAGGAGAAAATATCCTTTACATTTGGGTTTATATTCATTTTTGGCAATGAACGTAGATCTCGCTCCATTTGCATTTTCACTTGCTCGATATGATTTTGATAGATATGAACATCACCGAATGAGTGAATAAATTCACCCGGTTCCAAGTCACAAACCTGAGCAATCATCATTGTCAGTAATGCGTAAGAGGCAATATTGAACGGTACACCAAGAAATACATCTGCTGAACGTTGATACAACTGACAAGATAATTTCCCGTCGACAACGTAAAATTGGAACAAGCAATGGCACGGTGCCAAAGCCATTTTATCAATTTCTGCCACATTCCAAGCATTTACGATCAGTCTACGTGAATTAGGATTTGTCTTAATTTGATCAATTAACTCACTAATTTGGTCTACAGTCGTTCCATCAGCACCCGTCCACGAACGCCATTGGTGTCCATAAACTGGTCCTAATTCGCCGTTTTCATCTGCCCATTCATTCCAAATACGCACACCATTTTCCTGCAAATAACGGACATTTGTATCTCCATTTAAAAACCAAAGCAATTCATAAATGATTGATTTTAAATGAAGTTTTTTAGTCGTTAATAAAGGAAATCCTTCTTGTAAATTAAATCTCATTTGATAGCCAAAGGTACTAATCGTCCCTGTTCCGGTACGGTCTCCCTTTTCATGGCCATTTTTCAAAACATGCTCGCATAGCTCTAAATATTGCTTCAAAACTGACACTCCCTTGTCATTACATATGTTTTTCATTTTACCATATTAAGAGCATTAGTGAAGACTTTGAAAGAAGTCATACGTCTGAGGAGCTAATTTTTTCAATTGTAATTTTGTTTCGTCATTTAGGTAGTACATAGCAAAGGTTTCAGCGAAGTATTCCTCAACATGGAGGATGAAGTAGGAATTACCTGGAAATAAAATTCCTCTTTCCTCTTCCCAGATTACTTGAAACACTTTATCTTGACTTATATTTTGGTAGACGAGTCGATCAATCGAATGTGCTATCTCATGAAGCTCTAAGTTTACGGACCCATGACCCTTACCTTTTTCACTGTGCCCAATTTTCACCAAGACCACCTGCGAGCCGCCAATTCCAGGTACTTCATCCCACGTTGTTTGGGAATTGTAGCCACGTGGTATTTGCCCAGCTAAGTAGCGAGCTGTTTGGTTATCGGTTAATTTTCCAGTAAAGAGCTTAAGGGTGATGTCTTGTTCGTTGATTTTATCTAAGAGAGCCTTAGGCAAATTAGCCATTCGAGTAATAATTTCTGCAGCCGCTTTTTCATCAAAAAGGTTTTTTGGTAATAAAATCATTTCGTTTAGTTGTTCAAGAGAGGATTGTTGATTAATTAATTGATAGAGTTCGGAGTTTCTTGGATAATCACCAAGCTTAATACTGTCAAAAGAGGCCTGCGAGGTGGTGATCATCGACAAAAATAATCCAGCAATAATGGAGGAAACAAGCCATTTACGCATATTACCATCCTCCTAGTAAATTAGATCTTTACTAGAATTATAACATGGTAGATTGCGCTTAATAATTGGTAATTAATTGGAGGGAATTAGAGCTTCGCCGATATATTTCAATTAACGCTGATATATCTCATCTATTGCTGATAAATTTTCTATGCTATCCTTTTTTTTAACGCTAGAAACATATTTTATCTATAAACACAGTGAAAAGCTGCTCAAAAAACGGCAGCTTTTCGAAAAAATCTATACTTGAAGTCCATAATTACGGCAAAGTGCGGCTAAGCCGCCTGAAAATCCGCTCCCGATGGCGTTGAACTTCCATTCGCCATTGTGTCGATAAAGCTCACAGATAACGACAGCTGTTTCTACCGAAAAGTCCTCGCCAAGGTCAAATCGAAGGATTTCTCGGTTGGTTTCTTCATCAAACAACCGGGCGAACGCATTGGAAACCTGTCCAAAGTTTTGGTTCCGTGAATCTGCATCGTGAATTGTTACGGCAATAGCAATCCGGTGTACGTGAGAAGGAACCTTGCTGAAATCAATTCTTATTTGCTCGTCGTCCCCGTCACCCTCACCGGTACGATTATCTCCTGTGTGCTCCACTCCGCCTGACGCATGAACTAAATTATTATAGAAGATAAAATCCAAATCCTGCGTTACCCGCCCATTTGCGTCTGTTAGAAACGCGGATGCGTCGAGGTCGAAGTCGTGTCCACCGTGGTAGCGGTTCGTATCCCAACCTAGACCAATAATAGCCCTAGTTAATCCAGGATTTGTTTTAGTAAGATCAATTCTTTGTCCTTTAGATAAATTGATGCCCAACTAGATCACCTCTTTAAAACTAAATTTGGAAGGAACAAGCATAGCTTGTTCCTGTAGACTTAACTGTATGAACGTACTACTTCACTTAAGCTAGCAGCGTTTGTACCAGTTCCAACGGCTGCAAATTTCCATTCTGTGTTGTGGCGGTAGATTTCGCCCACTACTAATGATGTTTTGCCGCTGTAATCATCTGATAAGTTATAGCGAATCATTTCTTGACCATTAGATGGATTCACCACTCGAATAAAAGCATTGCGAATCATCCCGAAGTGCTGTTTTCTTTTTACACAATCATAAATGTTAACAACAAATACTAGCTTTTGAATGCTTGCTGGAACACGGTTTAGTTCTACCATTACTTGTTCGTCGTCACCGTCTCCATCACCTGTTAAGTTGTCTCCAGAGTGCTGCACGCTGCCATCTTTACTTTTCAAATTACCAAAGTAGATAACGTCATTGTTGTTTTGAATCTTATCGTTTGCACCAAGCATGATAACAGAAGCATCACAGTCCACATTAGCACCTCCGCCTGCTCCTCCGCCGCCAAACAATCCACCGAAGAGACCGCCGCCTCCGCTTTTACCGCTTTGAACTGGGTCCCAGCCCAAGCCTACCATGATTTTAGATAGTCCTGGATTACCTTTTGTTAAATCTACTCTTTGACCTTTTTGTAAGTTAATAGCCATAACTTTCACCTCATTAATAAATTTTTATTTAACAATAGACTGTGTTCAACTGGTCTGCTGATTTCCGCTCCACTAAGGAATGCTTCTTGGAATAATCACCGCAGGGACAGGCCGTTTCTGCCTGTCACGAGGCACTTCGCGGACCTAAGGGCCGGGGGGGAGCCTCCTCGGCGCCTTAGCGCCTGCGGGGTCTCCCCGGCCCCGTCCTCCCGCAGAACATTGAATTTTACATCCTCGAATTCCCCACGAACGAAGAGAATATAATAGCATTTTCGAGGAGTCTTCGTGCCTTCCGTTCCAATCAACATAGTGCCAAAATCAATTATTAGCTTTAACACAACCTAGCAATAAATTAGTATTGTTGTTTCAATTTTTTAAAGTTATCCTGCAGTTGTTCCAGACGCTTTGTTCCTTCAACACGCAGGCGCTTATTTTCTTCTTCAATGGCTCTTGTTTCCTGCATACCTTTAATAATAATGTTCCAGGACTCTTCGATGGTCTCGATTTTAATGCTTGGACCGCCTGCGAGTCTTGTAATATCGGTGCTTTGTTTCGAAATATTTTGTGCATTCTTCAGAAGCATTTCATTGGTACGGCGATCGAGTTCACTCATTGAATCAGCAACAAGCTTCTGCCTTTTTGCAGCAACCGCCTGAATTAGCCCGTTTTTAAAGATTGGAATCGTTGTTACGAAAGCTGAATTAATTTTTCCAATTAGCTTCGTATTTCCTCGTTGCAGCAAGCGGATTTGCGGTGCTGTTTGCAGCGCGACCATCTTTGCCATTTCAAGGTCATAAATTCGTTGTTCTAAAACTTCAATCGCATTTTTTAAAGTATCCAATTGCATGGAAGCAATTTGATCACCAGCGGCAACTCGAGCTTCCAGCTGTGGCAATTGATTGTTTTTAAGTTCTTCTACCTTCACTTCGCCGGCAACTACATATTTTTCAAGTGTCAAATAGTATTGATAATTTTGCTCATACATTTGCTCCAGCATTTTGGTTGAATCAACCATTTCATGCTGATACTTGGATATTTCCACGTAAACCTTATCAATTTCAGAGCCCATGGTTTGGTATTTGCCAAAGACCTTTTCAATCATCTTTTCGCCTTTTCTAAAGAGCTTTCCGAAAAAACCAGTTGAAGTTTTTTGAAAATCCTTTGGATCGAACCTATCCATTATTTTGGTAAGCTGCTTTAGAAGCTCGCCGGAATCTTCGACCTTCGTGGTGCGCATATTACTTAAGATTTGATCAGAGAAACGGGAGATTTGTACAGCAGGCTCTTTCCCAAACTCTAAGATCTTTATCTGGTCTCGTTCATCAATTGACCTGGCCAGATTTTGAACTTCCGTTTCCTTTCGAAGGGCAAGCTTAATGTCTGAAATCTTTGCTTCACTTAGTGTTTCCTCAGTCATTAAGTTAGCAGATTGATTTTGTGGTAGATTCACTATTTAATCTCCCCTTAAGTTTTTTATAATTCCTTGAAAGAACTTTTTTTTCAGTTTGAAAGGTTCTTTATATTCTAATTCAAAAACAACATCCTCAAGCCAGTGCGTATCAAATAAACTATCATGAAGGAAATTTTCAATATCATTATGGCCTGGCGGATTATATACAATAATATCAATACCAAATTGGTTTAAAAGCAGAATTAGAGCTGCGTCCGATCTTGAAAGCATGCCGAGGCATTCATTGTTATAAATGATTAACTTCGGTACATGCTGTGAATAATCAAATTTCTCCATTAATTGGATGATTTCTTTTGGTGTAAACATCGCCTGACTAAATAAATAAATGCTTACATCTTCCATGCTTTCCCCTTGTAACGACTTTAAACCCGGCTTTTCACAAATTCGTCGAATCGCATTCGCAATCCCTTTTTGTAATCCAGTTGGTAAGAATGAATACGGCCAATAATGAGCCTGCATCATTATTTCAGGATTCAATAATCCGTCTCTGCCAAGTGCATTTCGGTAGTGAAAACGAAAATCGTTAGAGCTTGACCATGTAAACGGTAATTGGCGTATCAACAGGCTATGCTCAAATTCAGTAAGATTCTGAATTCGATCCCAATACTCTTTACGGTTTTTACTCACGCCCTGAATTTTTGCAAACAGGGAAGGAATTTTGACCTGTCCGTTCTCTACTTCAAAGCCTGGCCGAACCATTGCGATTTCTTTTCCGATTATAAATAATTCATCATAGGTTGTTTTTAAGGTAATGGAAGATGGTGTATACTCCCTTAATTGCCACGGTTTATATAAACCTGAGCCTTCCTGATTGAGAATCGTCTCAATTTCTCTTGAGGCACGATAAGCAACCGTTGTTTGACGATTTCTTCTTTCTTTTGGAAATGGTTCGGCTTGTTGTTTATTTGGGTAATGATGCGTAAAAATTTCTTCATCTATGTATCCAGCTAAAACATCCTTGCCTTCTGGATGGAAGATAACTAAATCGCAGCCAAGCTTCATTAAATAATAGACAAAATAAGGCTGGCTTCTTTTCATATCGCCGTACCATAAGAATTTAGGCATTTCCTTTTGCAAATCAACGGTATCTAATAAAGGATTTAAGTGGTTCATCGACCATTTAATTACGTCAACTAGAACCCTTCTTAGGTCGTGATTCTTTAACCCATCCTTTTCACGCTGGGTGAAAAGTTCGAGCGTACTTATCATCGCTTCCCTAATTTTTCGATGAATAGCTGGGATATTTGACTTATACAGCAGCCGCTCACCATCAAGAAAAGCGGTGAACCGATTGATTGAAAGCTTCTGCTCTTGACTGATATTCAGTACCTTTTGAATCGATTGAAAATGCTGATTATCAATGTTTTTATTTAGTGATTCCTCACTTAATAAATGTAAGCGTGTTTCAGAGGAATACACATAATCAAAAAGCTGATTATAGTAGTCATCACTGTCAATCGGAATTCCAAGGAATTTCGCCAGTACTTGTCCAATCTGAATACTTCCCTGCTCTATTGAAAATTCTGGCCGTTCTGACAGGGGCATTTTCAGCATATCAAGCCAATTTTCAAATGAAAGGGATACAGGTCGGACATTCATTTGGTTGTATGGTAAATTCATTCATAATCCCTTCCCTCAAAAAAAGCGAAAGATTTTTTGTACGTTACAGTTAATTATGTAAGGGTATTCTTTACCATCATATCACAGTTAAATAATTGGTTCATTGTTTATACGAAAGTAATCGTAAAATGTTTCATATAGGGGAAAAAAGGAGTTCACATTTTTTGAAAAAAAATAGTTTACTTTTTTCTAGTTGGTAATTTCCTGATTTTTCACCTTTTTCCTTGTCCTTACATATGATTGAGTACTCAGATATAAGTAGGTGACTAAATGAGGTTTATATACAAGCGGCCAAGAATGGAAGATGTTAGCGAGGAATTAAGTATCATTATGGATTTAATGGTATCGAAAACCTTCGTTATGATTGATTTGTTTTGGTTATGCTTACTTTTTACTCTGTTACTTTCTCCCGTTCTTGCCAGTGTTAGTATGTCTGTCTTATTTTTTTGCGGTTCGTTTGCTTTGTTCAGTTCAATCTATTTTTATTACTTTTATCCCTATATAAAAAAATAGTTAGATTTTCAGTGTTAAAGCCTTTAGGAAATGCTGGAGTATTTCTTCACCAGCGGCAACGCCGAGCTGGTTTGTCAGCGTGAAATCAGCTGGTCCCTTCACTTTAAGGAGCTCTCCATGGCTTGGGACGAATCGATAGCGGCAATTCTTTAGAAAATCCCAATCTAAAACAGAATCACCTGCGCCCGCCATTGCTTCCATTCCTTCTCGGTTACAAATATATTTAAGCGCCTTCCCTTTGCTAATGGCAGTTGGAATAAAGTAAAGTTTTCTCCCCTGAAGGCTCATTTTCCATCCAAAATTGGCTGTAAGCCCACGGATTTCTTCCAGTTCTGATGGGGTCGGAAGACAGTTTAATACAAAATAAAAAAATAGGTTTTCAGCCTGCTTTCTTTCCCCATCTAAGGTAATTCCAGCCATTTTCATCTCAGAAAGTAACTCTTCCTCAGGTGCACATCCATTTCTCAATTGAATGATTAAATGTTCAGACCACTCTTTTAATGGCTCCCCATTATACAAAATATGTGCTCCATTTGTGGTAATTGCGTAAGTCAATGGTATTTCTTTTTCAAAAATCACAAACCGTTTAAATTGTTCTGTTGTTCTCGTAGTAACCGGTATAAACAAGCTGTGATGGTTAACTTCTCTCAACATGGAAAAAGACGCTTCCGTCATATACCCAGTCCATTTTCCCTTTATCATTTCAACCGGCTTCAACACAAGATCCGCTGGTATTCCAAATTCTTCGATTGCTCGATTGGAATACATGAGTGTGCGGTCAAGATCCGATGCAGTTATCATTTACTAGTCTCCTTAACTGATTTAATTAACCCCATACACAAATAATTCATTTTAGGATACGTTACTACTTCTACTCCTTTTTCTTCAGCGAGCATAAGGATATGTCTCACATAAGGACTTGAAGGATCGCGTAAGAGGATTTTCCATGGGACTCTTCGAAGTAATACTCGTGTCGTTTCACCGACTCCTGGTTTGATATAATTCGTGCTTCCTATTTCAAATTCAGCTTTGATTGTTTTAACATCCTGCATACCAACAAATTCTGCATTAATTTGGTCGTGTCCTCTTTGTGAAGCAATTTTCTCTGCTTCATGACTAATGGCAGAAAATTCACCAGCAATCAATTCAATAAAATCATTCGAAACATCACTTGGGAGAAGTTCCTGGTAATACTTTGCTCCGTGAAAATCGTTTTTACCAATATACGTGTCATTTAATACCGTACGGCTTACAAGACCTGAGACGGTTGAATTTAAACAAGCACTTGGAATGAGAAAGTCTTCTCGCGTTCCAAAAAGTTTCGTACAATGGCCAGGGTCGGCAATGACCGCAAGTTGATCATCAAGCTTAATATGATATTTTTTTTCAAACTCTTGGCATGCCCTTGTTAATTCAAGCGATATGGCACCTTTTCCTGTCCATCCATCCACGAATTGAATGTTTCCCTCTAGGTGTTTTTTGAGGATATAGTGTAATGCATTCTCGTCAATACCTCTGTCACGGATAATGGAGACACTATAATGAGGTAAAGATATGGCGTAGCGGAATTTAATATATCTTTTAACCAGAATTCCAACCGGCGTTCCAGCTC
>JAPSKD010000226.1 GCA_031177865.1 Bacillus sp. (in: firmicutes)
CAGTTTCCGCGTCGCGCATGTCATATCCATATGGACCATCTTTATGCTCTTGGACTGCGAAAACCTCAAGTCCTGGTCTTTTAGGATCAAGATCACTCACATGCTGGGCATCTCCATGTCCTAAGCCCGTTGTATATAATCCCTTGCCATTATCATCAATTACCGCTTGACCGTACACAATTTCGTCTTTACCGTCGTTGTCGACATCTGCCACGCTTAAGTTATGGTACCCTTGACCAGCATAATCTCTTTGACCTTCATCGTTAGAATCAAAGACCCACTGTTTTGTCAATTTACCATTTTTAAAGTTGTATGCAGCAAGCACAGATCTCGTATAGTATCCACGTGCCATAATAATACTTGGTGTCTCTCCATTTAGATAAGCTACACCGGCTAGGAAGCGATCGACGCGATTTCCATATGTGTCACCCCAGGCTCCCACATCCCCTCGAGGAGGTTCATACTCGATAGTATCAAGTGCTTTCCCGGTCTCACCTTCAAATACAGTCAAGTACTCTGCACCTTGCAGAACATATCCTGTACTGTTACGGTGATCAGCGTCGGCTCTGCCAATAACGGTTCCCTGTCCGTCTTTGGTACCATCTGCAGTTTTGAATACAATCTCTGCTTTTCCATCACCATCGAAATCATAAACAAGGAATGGGGAGTAGTGCGCACCTGCTCGAATATTTTTTCCTAAATCAATACGCCACTTTAAAGTGCCATCCAGTTCATAGGCATCTACATATACATTACCTGTATAGCCAGCTTGAGAGTTATCCCTGGAATTGGTTGGATCCCACTTTAACACCAATTCGTACTCACCGTCTGCATCTAAGTCACCGATACTTGCATCATTTGCACGGTAGGAATATGGATCACCAAGTGGTGTCACACCGTCCGCTGGTTTTTGAAGCGGGATATCAAAGTGATTTTGATTCAATACCTTCGTTGTTTCCTTTGATTTTCTTTCTTTGCCGTCAAGGACCGCACGAACCTCATAAATGGATTCAGCTTTTCCATCCTTATCGACATAGTTGGTGCTGGCTGCAATTGGTTTAGCATTAATCTTTTCACCATCACGGTACACGTTAAAACTAATGCTTTCAGGATCTGTTCCGAGCATTCTCCAGCTGACAAAAACACCTTCATCTGTTTTCATCGCAACTGGTGCACGGTCAAGTTCTTCCATTTGTCGTTTAAGTTTCGTTACGGCTGGTGTTTTCAAAACGTTAGATTGTTCAGAAATGCCGCCTGCATTAACGGCTGAAACTTTATAAAAATAAGGAATGGTTGTTAACACACTTTCATCCTTATAGGATGTAGTTTTGGTTTTACCAATATATTCGTATGTTCCCTTTTCCTTATTTGAACGATACACATTATACGTAATCGCTCCTTCTACCTGATTCCAGCTAATTGTAAGATCATTCTTATTCACTTCGCCCACTTTTAAATGGTCTGGTGCAGCAGGAACTGGCTGTGATGGATCGACCATTACTACTTTTAGTGGTAGTGACGGATCAGTTTCCACATTGGCATTATCAACTGTCGTAGCCACATACTCATATTCCATTCCTACATCCACGGTATTATCTGTTAAGGACGTTGTAATGCTGCTTCCCACTAAGGTAAATTCACTTGTGCCAACCACTTTACGGTAAACGTTATATTTAACCGCACCCTCAACTGCTTTCCAGGATAAGGTCACAAGCGGATTTTCCCGATCCAGCGATTTCTCATCCACTTTAAGTTCGGACGGAGCAATTAAAATTGGGGTTATTTCAACACCGTTTACAATCGCTGTTGAACCACCAAAGCTGAAATTCATCTGTCCATCTTTAACGGAAACTTGAGAAACAACTTTGGTTGTAAAGTTATTTCTAGAAGCAGAAATTTGTCCATAATCCTGACCTTCTACTGCCAGAGTTGTCCTTGCACTTCCTGTCATATCACCAACATAGACTTTTAGCGCATAAAGACCGTTTGGTACATCAACATTAAATTTCCATCCGACGTTAAAATACCCCAGCCAGTCACGAATAAGGTCTCCACCGGTACCACGGTCGCGGCCAATCATACCAGTTGGATCGACAATTCCATAGCCTCTTTCAGCAGTATATACGGTGGACAAATTGACACCTGTATATCCTTCGGCAATTGGATTACCAGCTAAACCAAAGTCAAATTTTAACGTTGCTTTCTTCGTTGTAAATTGTTTTACATCCGATAATTCGGATTCACCCTTTCCATTTATAGCTGAAACAACTACATCGTACGTTTTACCTTCTTCCATTCCTGTGATATTCAGTTGAGAAATAGTAGAAGTTCCAATCAATTTATATTCGCTATCAGTTGATAATTTACGGTAAACTCTGTAGATGTCTGCACCTTCTACAGCTTTCCACGTTACAAGCGCACCTGCGTTACTTATGCTGCTTACTACTACATCTGATGGTTTCGCTGGAACGTTTGCTGGTGGGTCAATCCCTGTAACATACTGAGAAAGCGAAATATTCAGATTTTTAATTTCGTCCGATACTAGACGCGCAAGCTGGATAGCTCCGTATTCCTGGAAGTGTGTATTATCTTGTGAACCATTTGGGAATGCAGTATAAACACCTGGGTCTGTATGTAAAAATACAGAAAGACTTCCTTCAGGCCCAATGGTATCGTAATAGGCAACACTTCGTGCACTTAAGTCAACTACATTGACATTCATTTCTGCCGCTACTTCTTTCATACCCTGCACATACTCTGGGAAGCTGACATTAAACTTTCCTGTTGTGGCATTAAAATCACGTCTTCCAACCGGGGTTACTAGAATCGGAATCGCTCCCCGTTGACGAGCACCATTAATATACGTTTTTAAATAATTTTTATAGTCAGGGACAGATGCATATCGCTCAGGAATACTTATGGTCGCATCGTTATGACCAAATTGTATTAGAAAAAAGTCGTTCGGTTTTATTTCTCTTAAAACGTTATCTAAACGTCCTTCATTGATAAACGACTTTGTACTTCTTCCACCAATAGCGTGGTTTTTAAAGGTTACATCAGAGCTGAAAAAGCGTGGAATCATTTGACCCCATCCAGCTTCCGGTCTCCAATATTCATCATAAGTCTGAACGGTTGAGTCTCCTGCGATATAAACAGTTGGCAGTTCTCCTGCCGTTCTTTCTGGAAGTTTCTCAATGGTCATTCCGTTTACTTTTGGGTTCGTACCCGTAAATTCAAAATTTAATTGACCGTCTATTAAGGCAATTTCAAACTCACGTTCAATAAAGTCACCTTTTAAAACGGCAGCATTTTGAACCTTTTGGATATTTTCAGCCTTCATGCCTATATTTGTCGTGTCTTCGTTGTCGCCTGCAATGACAGTGACCAAATAATCACCATTTGGCAGGTCGACGTTAAAGGAAGTCTCAGTTGTCGAAATATAATCTGTTTTTAAGGAGTCTGATGTTGCACGATCTTGTGAGGTTACCTTGGAGATATCAGCAAAACCGTAGCCAGTTTCTGCTGAATAAGCTGTGTCTGAAGAAACTTTAGTATAACCTTCTTGCACGGAACTAGTTGCTGTTCCAAAGTCAAACTTTTTTATTAGTGTTGGTTCTTCCGCCGATACTTGAAATGGGCCAGCGGGAACCGAGGTTAATAGTAACAATAAACTTAAAATTACTGCAAAATACTTCCTTGGACTTATTCTCCTCATTATCAAAAAATTTCCTCCCCTACAACCTGTATTCTTATCTAATAACCTAACTTAGTAGTTCCTCAAAACCATCTCCTTTTTGACTGTTTTGATAGCGTTTTCACATGTATAATAGCCCCTTTGCTTGCTTTTTAGTTAGAAAAAAAACAGTCAATAATGTTTAAAATTCAGTGCTTGTAAAAAAAATGAGCATTTATACCTACTTCTCATTAGGTACCTTCTCTTACGAATATGCTTTTATCAACCGGACCAATTAACTTTTTACCTAGGTATTTGCAGAAACAAAAAGAGGAAAAGAAAAGACTCTCTACCTATTGATAGAGAGTCTAGATATTGCATTATTACTTTAAAAACTATTAATATTCTGTTTATTGTGTATTTCACGACCTATTAAATCAATAAATTCCTGATGTAGGTTTAAGTCAATAGATTTGATAATACTTCAAGCAAATGTTCAATGCTAAGGATTTGCATAACTTTTCTCGTCACCCACTAACATTTCTTATCTTGTAAACGCAGCTGGAACCCCGCCATCAACTGTCAACATACATCCTGTTGTTCGATCAGATTTTGACGAAGCAAAGAATGCAATTGATTCAGCAATATCTGATGGGTAGATATTAACTAGTAAAGTCGTACGCTTACGATAGTGTTCTTCTAATTGATCAGGGTGGATACCGTATGCTGCCGCACGTTCCTCACGCCAGCTTGATCCCCAAATCGCAGAACCTTGAAGAACGGCATCTGGAAGAACAGAATTAACACGAATTCCGAACTCTCCGCCTTCCGCTGCAATACATCTTGCTAAGTGTGTTTCGAGTGCTTTTACAGAGCTGTATGCTGCGGCATTTTTACCAGCGTACACAGAGTTCTTAGAACCGATAAATACCATGTTACCGCCAATGCCTTGACCCTTCATTTGCTTGAATGCTTCGCGGGCAACTAGGAAATAGCCAGTACCTAAAACATTCATATTTAAGTTCCACTCTTTAAGAGTAGTTTCATCAAATGGACTAGATGTAGCAAGACCTGCATTGTTAACGATAATGTCTATACCGCCGTAAGTAAGAGCTGTTTGATCAAATGCAGCTTGAACCTGCTCTTCGCTTGTTACATCCATCCTCACAGCAAGGGCTCGGTTAGCACCGTATTGCTCGTTAATTTCTGTTGCTACTTTTTCTGCACCTTCAAGATTTAGGTCTGCCAGCACAACATGTGCGCCTTCAGATACTAGACGACGAGCTGTTGCACTGCCAATACCGCCTGCTCCACCAGTGATAAATGCTACTTTTCTAGAAAATTCAGCTTCAGCTGGAGCAAGAGTTAACTTATATAATTCTAATGGCCAGTATTCCACATTATAAGATTCGTTTTCACTTAAAGAAACAAAGTTTCCTAGAGTTGTAGAACCTTTCATTACCGCAATAGCACGGTGGTACAGGGCGCCACTTACTCTTGAGTTATTTACATCCTTACCTGAATTCACCATACCTACTCCAGGAATTAAGATAACACGTGGAGCTGGTTCAAACATTTTGTCGCCTTCGTTTTTGTTGCGCTCAAAGTAAGCTTTGTATCCTTCTTTGAAGCTTGCAACTCCTTCTTTAATGCTGTCGATTAAGGCTTCAACATCTTTTGTTTGTGGATCCCAATTGATGTAGAGGGGAACCATTTTTGTATGAACTAAGTGGTCTGGACATGCTGCTCCAATTTGTGAAAGTTCAGGTGCCTGATAGCTGTTAACAAATTGAAGCACATCTTCTCCACGATCATAGGTTAAAAGCATTTTCTTTTCTTCACTTACTGCACCACGGATGATTGGCATAACTTTTGCTAGAATACTAGTTGCTTCTTCATCAGAAAGAGATTGATATTTTTGACCGCCAAAAGTAGTTTCTTCATTTAATTTTGCATTGATAAAGCTTTCCGCTTCATTGATAATTTCAATTGTTTTTGCATAGGACTCTTCTGAAGTTTCTCCCCAAGTTACAAGTCCGTGTTTCTCCATTAATACTAGCTCAGCATTTGGATTATTTCTTACACCTTCTGCAATCATTTTTGAAAGTGTGAAGCCAGGTCGTACATATGGTACCCAAACAAAACGATTTCCAAAAATCTCTTCCGCAATCTGCTTGCCGTTGTCTGCACAGCAAAGGCTGATAATGGCGTCTGGGTGTGTATGGTCAACATGCTTAAATGGTAAGAAAGCGTGTAATAACGTTTCAATAGAAGCTCTAGGATGCTTGCTGTCAATCATACAATGTGAAAGATAGGCGACCATATCTTCGTCTGTCATTTCATCACGTTCGAATAATGGGCGAATATCCTCTAAATTTAGCCCCGTGAAGTTTTGAGCCTTCATCGTTGCTAAGTCAGAGCCGCTGCCCTTAACCCACATAACTTCAATATCACGTCCACGGAAGTCTTTTTCCGTTGTTTTCATAGAAGTATTGCCGCCACCCCAGTTACATACGGCACGATCTGTTCCAATCAAATTGGAACGATACACTAATTCTTCTACCCCTTTTGCTACTTGTGAAGCTTTTTCACTTTCCCATAAATTCTTTACCATCTAAACTCTCCCCCGTTTGTTTGTAATTGTGTTTGTTATCTTCTGTTTTATTATAATATATGTTTGTTTATTTTTGAATAACAAAGTGATAAATCTTTTTATTTTTTTGAATTTTTCTATTAAAAAAGCCGACAAGCACATCGTCTTGTCGACTTCATTTATTATAGTTGTTGCTAAGATTCCAATCTTATTGGCTGACCGCTTCTCGCTGATTGATTGGCCGCAAGGGTAACTGTGTGGGTTTTTAGAGAATCTTTGTAGTCGGATAATATTCCTGCCGGATTACCAGTCTTAACTGCCTCAAGAAATATCTTATTTTCTGCCATGTATGGATTTACTTGTTCTTTATATTCTAGTATTTGTTTACCTTTAATCTCTCGTAAATGCTCATTACGTAACTCTATGATTCCTTCTTCTGTAAATAAATCCAAGCCGACCTTATTAGAATCTTTCAAAATACACGTATTTGATATGGTTGCAACCATGCCATTCTGTAGCTTCATAGTGACACTGCCAACATCTGACGCTGTGGTTCCCTCAACCTTTTCCTGCATGATTTTGCTGCTATAAGCTGCGTACACTTCGGTAATTTCACCGCACAAGAAACGTAAAAGGTCGACAATATGTGTGGTTTGTTCAACAAATTGTCCCCCTGATTTATTTATATCTCTCCACCACGGAACCATCGGCATGTTCCCCATCCAAAACCCTTGGGCCATCCCAACTTTACGATTTTGGAGCAATGACTTTGCCATTTTCGTAGTTTCTTTATAACGCCAGTGGTAGCCAACCGAAGTAATGAGTCCTTTTTCTTCTATTCTTTTCGCAATTTCATGCGGCTGTTCATCTATTCCTAAGGGTTTTTCCACAAAAAATGGAATATTTTTGTCTATCAAAGCAAATTCAATTGCACCATGAGCCATAGGGGGTACACAAATATAGACAGCGTCGAGTTTTTGTTTCTCTAACATTTCATCTACATTTGAATAGCCCTTTGCATTTGACCAGTTTCTTGCTTCTTTTTCAGCCTTTTCAATACTTGTACCACAAAATGCTGTAACCTCAATTCCTTCCATTTCTCCCAATATAGCTGCATGCGTTTTGGCAAACCAGCCGGTACCAATAAACCCTACTTTCAAGGAAATCGCTCCTTTGTATTTCGGCTATAAATCGTTAATTATAATATAAGAAGCTTTTACTGGCCCATGAACACCAACAACCAAATTTAATTCAATATCCGCTGAATTGCTCGGTCCAGTTATAAAATTAATACATGAAGCTATATGCCCTGTTTTTTCATGAATTTCTCTCATTTTTTGGGCCGCCTGTGTCATTCTTGGTACTAGCGTACTTTTTGGAATCAGTGCGATAAAAGTCGCTGGTAAAAAGCTCACTGTTCTGCCTTTATCCTGATCACTGAATAATACAACGGTTCCTGATTCTGCCAATGTGATTTCACTAAACGTGATTCCGACATTTGCCTTTTCCGCTTTTGTAATATTCTCTGAACCCTTTGTATGATCCCATTCATACACATCGAAATCTTGGCGTGGCCATTGTATTTTCAGTAAAGGATCAAGACCACATTTTGAAAACCTATCATCCTTCCAAGTGACGATGGGGCCACCGCCATAATTGGAGACTACTTCGTGAAGAGTGGATGGTAAATCTTTAAGATCTGTTTTATAAAGAGTTGTATGGATTTTTTTACACTGCTCGGCTAACACGCCTAGAAGCTCATCTTGTGTTGCGTCTTTTAATACCTCATCCTGTGGTCTAAATTTCCATGTTGGCCGTTCAACCTTTGTGGAGATACGAGGCCGGCCAAGCTGGCTGGCAATTTGATTTAAAAAAGAATCACGATTTTGTATTGTACCAGTCATCTTATTTGCCTCCTTTTTCGCGATTTTTAAACCAATCTCTGAATCTCTCTTTATTTGGTGCTGGAAACTCACGGATTTCTGTCCAGGCCTTTAATGGTCCGGGACCCTTCGAGATCTTGTCACCAGACGTAAAGGGATTCATAGCGGTTGGAGCAATTTTTGAGCCAATCTTATAAAAGAGAGGTGACGCTGCGCCTAACCCAAACGCTTTCATCGCTAGTTTTTCTGATATTGGTGCCTTCCCTTCCTTCTCAACGATCACTTCACGAT
>JAPSKD010000227.1 GCA_031177865.1 Bacillus sp. (in: firmicutes)
TGGAAATATAGGATTTCGATTTCTGTAATCCAGATTTCATATTAGTAGAGTAAATACTACTGGTTTTTTTATTTTAAGAAAACTTTAAGTGTTTCGTCTATTGTATTATCCATATGTTAAAATAATTAAAAATATATGGCAAGTGAGGGCTTATATGGATATTCGTCAATTACGTTATTTTATTACAGTAGCAGAGTACTTAAACTTTACCAAGGCAGCTAACCAGCTTTACGTTGCTCAATCAGCTATTAGTCATCAAATTGCCGATTTGGAACAGCAATTAGGCGTAAAACTGTTTATTAGGAATAAAAGATCTGTTCAGCTAACTCCTGCAGGTTCGGTTTTTTTAAAGGAAGCGATTGAAATTGTAGAAAAGACCTCTGGGGCGATTGAAAAAGCAAAACAAACAGATGCCGGTGTCATTGGCAGCCTTTCCATTGGGTTTCTAAGTGTTCATGTCCGTAGGTTTTTACCAAGCGTCATCAAGCAATTCCGTGAGATCCATCCAAAAGTGGAACTTAACTTGACCACTATCCTAGTAAAATGCTAAAGGAATCATTAGAACAAGGTGAAATAGATATAGCATTAACATTGCCAGCAGGATTAGATAGAATTGAAGAAATCGAAATCAAGTCTGTGGCGAAAGAGCCGTATTGCATCGTCATGTACAAAAATCATCCCCTCTCTAGCCACAAGAAGGTTAAACTCTCAGAACTGGCAACAGAGCCATTTATCATACATAACCGTCATGCTTCTCCTGTAGGTTCGTATGACTTTATAGTACATTTGTGTGAACAAAGCGGCTTCACGCCTAGAATCGTAAGTCAACCAAGATTTGTGGATACTGTTCCAGTTCTGGTCGAATCCGAAATCGGAATCTCCATCCTGCCAAAAAGTTTCGAAGCTGTATCAAGTTCTTCACTACGTTTTATAGAAATCAATGATGCAGTAGATAGCGATTGTGAACTCGTGATTGCTTGGAAGAAAAACAATTTGAATCCGTCGATCCAGCTCTTTCTAGATGTTCTTGAGAAAAATATACTGACAACCATAAAAAACTAGGCATTCTTCTTTTGTAAACAATGACATCAATGGAGACTTTTTTTCATACTATATTTTTGGGGTGAGAAAATGCCAAGAGTAAATTACCGAAGCTCAGATGTTGACTTAATGGCAAGGATGATGAGAGCGGAAGCCGAAGGTGAAGGAAAACTGGGAATGTTAATGGTTGGAAATGTAATTGTTAATCGTCTTAAAGCAGATTGTTTAGACTTTAAAGATTTAAGATCAATAAACGATGTCATTTTTCATGTCCAAGGAGGAAATTTTTCTTTCGAAGCCGTTCAAAAAGGGAATGTATTTTATCAAAGAGCAAGAACAGCGGAAAGAAGATTAGCCAGACAGAATTTGGAGTACTGGAGAGAACACCCATCAAAATATTCCCTCTGGTATTTTAATCCGTATGCTCCATGCCCGCCAACATGGTACGATCAACCGCATTCTGGTCAATTTAAGCAGCATTGTTATTATGAACCTAAAGCTGGAACATGTGAAAGTGTTTATATTGGAGCTTAAGCTTACTCATTTGAGTAAGCTTTTTACATCTTCCAATATTCAAACAAAACCCGTCAACAATATAAAATTATAAAGAAGTCATTTGTCAGTTAATGATACATCGACTTAACTTTTTCTAAATCAACGATAAACTTGTTAATTTCTTCTTGAGATAATCTTATCGGCATTTGATCGTATAGTGTAATAATTTGTCCATCCTCTTGGTGTTGGTTTCTTTTAAGGTAATCGTAGATTTGGTTCAATTGGTTTTCATTAAGAATGGATTCTGTTTCGAAATGTTTCACTTGTTGTAAAGCAAATTCATTTAAAGAAGAATCAAACTCTCCTGCTATGATCAATCCTTGCATGAACATCCCGTTTCACTCCTCACTGTTTTATATGTTAGTCTCCCCAAAGCTTGAAACTAATACAGTAAAGAAGTGTTAAGATCCAATATTTTTATATAATATTTATCATCATTTCTTTCACACTGTTACCTAAGTTATAACGGCATTGGCTGCCCATCATAGGTGATAAAAACATTGCTGCTTTTAATCTCCCGTTTTCCTTCCATAATATCGAATATACCTTTGGCCGTATCAATGGGGTTCCCTGGTGCTCTATCACCGCCCATATCGGTCTTAATCCACCCGGGATGTACGGAGTAAACGTTAATATTCTTACTTTTTACATAGTGATTTAATTGCTGTGTGAACATGTTCAATGCGGTTTTTGACGATGCATATGCATAATCACCGCCATATGCATTGGACATACTTCCGGCTTCAGATGAAATGTTGATAATGGATGAACGATCCCCCATCATTAAAAGTGGAAGGAAACGTTTTACCACTCTAATCGGACCAAAGAAATTGACGTTGAACGTTTCTTTCACTTGGTCAAGATCCAAGTCCTCAATTTGCTTATCACGTTCCAATAGTACCCCTGCATTATTAATGATCGCATCAATGGTTCCAAAGTTTTCTTTGACTGTATTAGCGGCTGAAGAAACTGATTCTTCATCTGTTACATCTAAAGGCAGCAGTGATATTGATTTATACATTTCAGATTGTATTAAACTTTTTGTGCTGTTTTGGAGATCTCTGACTCCAGCAAGAATTTGATGGCCTCTTTCTGCCCCTACTTGTGATAACGCTAACCCTAGACCTCTATTTGCCCCCGTTATCAAAATCCGCATTCTTTTATCCCACCTATATTAATCTGAAAGGGAGAGGAGTACCTTTTAAGTATCTCCTCCCTTCACTTTTTATCTATCGTTTTCCAATAATTCCATGACAATTTTAAGTTCTTTGAATGTGTCCATGTACGCGTATCTTCCACCGGTGTATTCACCTTTTTGAAGTAACGGCATTTTTTTTCTTTCCATTATTGAAATTTTTTCTTTCATTCCTTCAATGAAAAAAGCAATATGGTGAGGGCCTTCGCCGTGTTCATCCAAATGCTTCCGCCATGTACTTGGATGATGATCCGGTTCAATTAATTCTAATTGAAGAGAACCCATGTCAAAAAATGCCAGTTTCGCCCGAGCCTCAGTTGGGTTTCCCACAAACTCTGTTCTTGCACGGTCCAACGTATCTGTTAAACTCCATTCAGGTTTTTCTATACCAAAAAAATCAGCATAGTTCTTGCTGGTTTTTTCGATATCATTAACAATAATACCTATTTGAGCAATCACGTTTGTTCCAAGAGCATTTTTCATATGAATGTAACCTCCTCTTATTTACGTTCACGATAGGTAAAATAATCAAAATCAGCATATTTACACTGGCCGCTTAAATCCTGTACACATATACCGATGAAGGCTCGTGTGAACCCTTGATCTAGTAAAATACCTTCTGCTTTTAATTCTGCATGATCATCTGATATCTTACTTGCATCTAACAAGGGTCCGATAGCAGTCCAGGTTTCCCGATCTTTTGAGAAATAGAATTGCAGTTTTTCATAATGGAGGTCTGCTTTTAAGTACACCCGGTCACATCCCTCGATAGACACAGGGGTTTCTAACGGTTCCCAATAAGACCCGCGGTCGCTAGCCATGATTCCTATGCACTTGCCTTGCTCTTCATCGAAACTAATCCAAAGATAATAGTAATTTCTCTTATTATAGTAGTATACTAATCCAGCCATATGCTGATGGGTTTCCGGCTCAAACTCCACTAGTGTTTCAGCGACTGATGAAAAAAGCTTGTTGCCTGCGCGCAACGATACTTTGTCGATGATTGGAACTAAAAGACTCTCTACCTATCATTCTTAAATAACCAGGTCTGTCCTTCGTTGTCCCCCACTCATCAGTTAGGGGTTCGCGAAGTGTATTAAAATGAATACTAATTTCCTCATGATCAAAATGCTCGGTTTCAGGTTCAGACTCAAACGGGTATTCTGGCACATCCGGACCTTCAATCATTTCCATCGGGTTTGTACCGCCGTCAGCTAGCCTCAGCCAGCCATCCTCGGTCCAGGTAGCTTTTTGAATAGCCGTTTCTCTACCGAGATTACAGTTCATGGAAGGTTTTAGTGGACGCCCTGTTAGGTGGACTAAATAAAGTTTATTGTCCTGTGTTTGTACCATACTTGCATGTCCCGCTTTTTGAAGCTCTAGTTATGGCTTGCCGGCGGAAGTAAGAATGGGACCTGTTGGGTCTACCTCATATGGACCAAACAGAGACTTTGATCGGGCGACGGTTACGGCATGTTCATATCTTGTTCCGCCTTCAGCGGTCATTAAATAGTAATAGTCGTTATTTTTATAAATATGTGGGGCTTCCGTTAAACCAAGTTTAGTACCTTTAAAGATATTACGAATTCGTCCAACCAGTTTTTTCTCCTCAGGAGAATATTCTTGAAGCAGGATACCGCCAAAGAAGTTTTTGTTTTTTCGATAATCCCACACCATATTAACTAACCATTTTCTGCCATCGTCATCATGAAAGAGAGACGGGTCGAACCCACTGCTATTTAAATAAATGGGTTCAGACCAAGGTCCATCAATGCTCTGGGCTGTTACAAGATAATTATGAGTATCCTTAAAAGGACCGATAAGACTTTTGACATCTGTAAAAATCAAATAGAATGTTCCCTCATGATAGCTTAGGCAAGGTGCCCAAATTCCGCCTGAATCAGGATTTCCCAGCATATCAAGCTGGCTTTTCCGTGTTAAAGGATGACCTATAAGTTTCCAATTCTTCAAATCCCTTGAATGGTGAATTTGGACTCCAGGAAACCATTCAAAGGTAGATGTTGCAATATAGTAATCTTCTCCCACCCTGATTATGGACGGATCAGGGTTGAATTCCGGTAAAATGGGATTAATGGTAAGTGACAAAACAGTGCCTCCTTACTCTATCAAACGGGTTTAATAATAAATTTTTCTGTTTAGATCATCTTTGATTCCTGATTTTCTATAAAAATAAGTATTAATAATATCCCGCCATTCTTTGGAATGGTTTGCTTGTTCTTGTAATCTGTTTAAGATATCATCAAATCGCTCTTGATCAATCCTATCCTTAAGCTGTGACCAAGTTTCTACTAATTGCTCAGCCTCCTCTACTCCTTCAAAGTGAGTATTGTAAATATGTTGAATCACAGTGACTCCTGATTTTAGCTTATGTGTGTAAGGGACATGATGGAAAAATAACAGCAATTCATCTGGGCATGTTTCGAGGCTTTCATACATAGCAGCATTTTCTTTAAAATACTGAGAAATGTAACCCGTTCCTGTTTTTTCTGTCCTGTCGACTCCAATTCCTTCCCAATCCGCAAAGTGGTACGTTCCCCAAACCGAATATTCATACCCATCGACATTTGGACCATAATGATGATTTGGGTTTACCATCCAGCCAACACCTAGTGGTGACGTATATTTTTCATAGATGCTCCATGATTTTAATAGCATCTTGCTTACCAGCTCTTTAACCAATTGATCATCACCAAAGGTTTGACCAATCCATTCATCCGTAATTTTTTCAGCTGAAAGATCTGGGTTCCATGTCAAGCGTCCAAAGCCGTACAGATTAGCTTGTGCCAGCGTATGCCCAGTCCAATTATAATCATTTCCAATATTGGAAACAGCGGTAATTCCGCTATACCTGTTTTGGAACAGGGAGCCATTTACCACTTTTTTGACCTCTGAACCTTTTCCTTTTGCATACGTGTCAAAATCAAGGATTTCCTTCCATTGCGGAACGAGATAACAAAGATGTCTTTGTTGTCCTGTATATTCTTGAGTCACTTGAAATTCCAACATTTGATTCGTTTTTTCCATTGCACCAAATAATGGAGAAACACCTTCACGAACTTGGAAATCCATTGGACCATTCTTAATCTGTAAAATAACATTGGAATGGAACTGGCCGTCTAACGGTTTAAAATGGTCATATGCTGCTCTTGCTCGATCTGTAGAGCGATCACGCCAATCTTGGAGACAGTTATAGACGAAACATCTCCATAGAACAATACCATTAAATGGCTGTAGTGCTTCTGCGAGCATATTTGCACCATCTGCGTGATTTCTGCCATATGTAAATGGGCCAGGGCGGTGTTCTGAATCGGCTTTCACTAGGAATCCTCCAAAGTCAGGAATATAGCTGTATACCTCTTCTGCTTTATCTTTCCACCATTCTCGAACCTTAGAATCCAGCGGATCTGCTGTTGTTAAATTTCCAATTTGAATTGTACTGGCATAATTCACGCTAAGGAATGTGGTGATTCCATAAGCTCTAAAAATGCCGGCAACTTCTGCCACTTTAGGCAGCATGGTGCTCGTGATTAAATTCGTCTCCACCTGGTGTACGTTTACGTTATTAATGGCAATTCCATTAATTCCAACAGAAGCAAGCAGTCTTGCATAATCTTCAATTCTATGAAGCTCTTGAGTAAATTGATTATCCTTATAGAAAATCGAGTTACCTGCATAGCCGCGTTCAATACTTCCATCCATATTATCCCACTGGTTAAGCATTCGTAATTGATTTTTAGGATTTTCAACGATATCAAGCTGTTGTAAATTTCCCCTGTTTTTCATTAAGCGTAATAGATGAAAGGCAGCATATAAAACACCTGAATCTTCTTTACCTACAAGGAAAATATTATTACTTACAGTTTTCATAACATAACCATCTTTATTTAGTTGATCAAAATCAACATCCACTAAATCACCAATAGAATCGCTTGTAGCCAACACGAGACCAGCTTGATTTGGTTCTGAACTTACATCAGGCTCAATTCCTAACATAGAGGTAAGGCCTAGTAAAAGTTCCTTCTTAGTAGATTCAATAATTAAAGAATTTCCTAGAACATTAAGGCTGCCAGCCCATTGCTGATATTCATGAGCTAAAGTGCTATCATCAATCTTTTTATACTGCAGCCAGGCAGCATAACTTTCCTTATGTTCTACCTTAAACATATCAGTGATATTTTTTGAGATATTTTCAATCGTACTTTTCATTACTAATCCTCCTAAAAAAATTAAGTGTGCAGTAAATCAGTTACTTTTCTAATGAATCCCAGATACCTAAAAGGTACATAATCCCAAGGGCGCGATCGTATAACCCATAGCCTGGACGGCATTTTTCATCCCAAATATGTCTTCCATGATCCGGCCTTATATATCCCTTAAATCCACTTTGATGATAAGCTTTCATGATGCCGACTATATCAACGGATCCATCCTGTCCGCGATGAGATGTCTCAATAAAATCACCATTTTCATAGACTTTTACATTACGAACATGGGCAAAAGGAATTCGATTTGCAAATTCTCTGACCATATCAACGATATCGTTACTTGGATTGGAACCTAAAGAACCACTGCAAAGAGTTACCCCGTTATAAGGACTGTCAACAAGCTTTAACACTCGTCTAATGTTGTCTTGATTTGAAATAATCCGAGGCAACCCGAAAATAGACCATGGTGGATCGTCAGGATGTATAGCCATTTTAATGTCGTTCTCTTCACATACTGGAATAATTCTTTCCAAGAAATATTGCAAATTGTTAAATAAATCTTCCTCTGTTACGTTCTTATAGGCATCAAATAGCTTAGTCAAATTTTCTAAACGTTCTGGCTCCCAGCCAGGCATTGTATAATCAGGATTATTGGCAATCTTATTCACTAATTCCATTGGATCAATGTTTTCTACCTTTGACTTTTCATAAAACAAGGCAGTGGAACCATCTTCAAGCTCTTTATATAAATCGGTCCTGATCCAGTCAAATACAGGCATAAAGTTATAACAGATAACTTTTACTCCTACTTTAGCAAGTTTTTCAATGGTTCTATTATAGTTTTCTATATATACATCTCTTGTAGGCAGACCTAGTTTAATATCTTCGTGGACATTTACACTTTCAACAACATCGATATTAAATCCGTATTGGTCAGCTTGCCGCTTTATTTCAAGGATTTTTGCCATCGGCCACTCTTCTCCTGCCTGCATATCATGAAGTGCCCAAACAATGGTTTCCACACCTGGAATTTGTTTGATTTGCTTGAGACTAACAGAGTCATTACCTTCCCCATACCACCTAAATCCTATTTGCATCCTTTACACACCCATTTCAAATTTTTAAAAATCCCTCTAACTAAAGTTAATTTATCGATCCAACAAACTGTACATTAGTAACCAGGCGAAATCCTTTTATAAGGACATTCATTTTGCCTGGTTCATTTCATTCTGCTTAACTAACCGTTTCTTGTGACTCACAAAAATTTGTTTTAATATCTTCAACGACTGCTTTACTATTTAGCATGAATAAATAGCAAACAATACTTGCGGCAAAAACAATCAAGAAATCAGAAACTAAAGATGACAAGAATAAAAGAATGATCACAATCCCAATATT
>JAPSKD010000228.1 GCA_031177865.1 Bacillus sp. (in: firmicutes)
CGAATATACTTAGCCTCGGTAGCACCAAAAAAGATACCTGCCAATTTAATTCGCTATACACCAAAAAAATGAGCGTCAAATTTATATACAAATTGACTCCCTTATTGGTTGGCATTCCAGTTTGTGCCCCTAGCTTCGTAACGGAGAAGGCCCCAACAAAAAAAGGGCTAACTAGCCCTTTATAGTAGTTTTTGTATTAGTATGATGACTCCTACCAGGAGCCATATTAAAAACCCTGGTCATATTGGCGGTGAAAATTTCGATTGGGGTTTCTTATTATTAATTCCTCAAGTACCATTAGCACAATTTCCAGAAGCATTATTCCCCATATTAATTGATCTCCCTTATTGATTCTTCTATAAAATAAGTAACTAAACCCGGAGAACTTTGAATTGTCCGTCTCCGAATAAGGTCTTTATATAATCAATTTTTACATTTTCAAAATAAACCTTATCTTTATCGTTTACTAAAAACTTGATACCACTTTCTTCTGTGATTTCATCACTCTCTAAAGCTGACTCTTCCAGAGTCAGACGTAACTGCGGCCCGCCTCAGCCAATTCCCATTGATAATCGAATCAGGGGTTTCTTTCCCTCGTTAATAAGGTCTTGCACTTCTTTCGTTATCGCAGCTATTGCAGCATGTGTAATTTTAACCATAGTATTCCCTCCATAAATTTACGATCAATAAAACTTCCATTTACGTTATAGTTTTTATTTGCTTAAATCTTTTTATGTTGCTTAGGTTTATAGTATTTCCATCCAAATCTTTATGGCTGTTGCTAAAATTAATAAAGCTAATACAACTTGTAAAATCTTGGTGTTTACCCTTTTTCCAGCCATTGCACCTAATGGTGAGCCAATTACACTAGCAAAAACCATTATTACGGAAGGTAAGAATTCTACTTGTCCCGTAGTAATTTTTCCTACAATGGTACCGATTGAAGATAGAAACGTAATAGCCAATGAAGAAGCAATCGTCATACGTGTAGGTATTTTTAATACAACTAGCATGATTGGAACTAATAAAAATGCTCCTGCCGCTCCAACAATTCCAGAACCAATTCCAACAATTAATGCTAGAGATGCTGCAAGCCATTTCTTAAACTTCACTTGATTAAGAGGAATATCATCAATTCCTTTTTTCGGTATAAACATCATGACAGCGGCTATTAATGCTAATATCCCATAAACTAAATTAATTCCACCCTCTGTCATTAACCTTGAACCATAACCGCCAACAAAACTACCAATTAAGATACTTGCTCCCATATATCCAATTAGTGTTTTATTCAAATAGCCACCTTTTCGGTACGCCCAAACACCACCAATAGTCGCAAAAAACACCTGAACAGCGCTTATTCCTGATACTTCGTGGGCACTAAATGCTGCTAAACCAAATAAAGGTGGAATATATAAAAGCATCGGATATTTAATAATTGAACCGCCTATTCCTAACATCCCAGATATATATGAACCAATAAAACCAATTAAGAAGATGGTAATGATAAATCCCATATCCATCGTAAAGCCTCCCCTATAAGAAAAGGGAACCCAATCTAATCCCCTATTTCTTAGCCCTTTTTAATCCAAAACTTCAAAATATCGTTCTCCACTTCATGTTTCATTACCTCGTGACCACCTGATTTTGCCCAGGAAGTAAGGTCATTTTTTGCTCCCTTATCCGTAGCATGAATTTCTAAAACTTGACCACTCGCTAATTCAGTCATTGCCTTTTTTGTCTTTACAATCGGCATTGGGCATGCTAAACCTTTTGCGTCTAAAATCTTATTTGCTTCCATTTTTTACCTCCTTGTATTTGTTGTTCTTATCGAACTGCACAGCGATTTGGTCCAATTTCCATTTCACGTTGTTTTTCTTCATCGGGATTAATCTTACCCATATTCGTTTCACGAATTTCTTGATACGCATTTGGTTGTGGTGGTAAATTTTCCGTTACCAATTTTCTAAACTCATTTTCGTCTTCAATGTTCAAGCCATGGTTCTTGGCGTAAAGTGTTCCTAATTTTTCCGATACACTACCATCTTCATTTAGTTCTTCAATAATCATAAAGTGAGCAGGAAGAACGATTAATTCCTCTGATAGTTCACTGTAGCGTTTATATAAACTTTCTCTTAAATCACCTACCCAATCTTGAGCTAAGCCAGCTAAATCAGGTCTTCCGATTGAGTCAATGAACAAGATATCACCTGAAAGTAAGAACTTTTCACCCACAATAAATGAAGTAGATCCAATTGTATGACCCGGAGAATATATGGCGTGAATATTTATTTTCACATTGCCAATTTCTACAAGGTTTCCATCTTCTAATGGTTGGTAGGCAAACGTAACTTCTGTTGCGTCTTTTGGAGGCAGCCAATAAGTTGCGCCTGTTTTTTCCGCAATATTTCTTCCACCCGAAATGTGGTCCGCATGTAAGTGTGTGTCAAAAACATGGGTAATTTTTGCACCAATATTGTCAGCAAATTCAAGATAAATGGTAGTCATACGCGTGGCATCAATAATAGCCGCTTCACCGTTCGATACAACCATGTAGGATAAACATCCTTTACCAATACGTACAAACTGATAAATTTCGCCAGCTTCTTTGAAATCCCCAACTTTTACAGGCTCTAAATGCTCACTCCAAGCTTTCATACCACCTTTTAGGTAAGAAACTGTAAGCCCTTCATCAGAGAGCATTTCTGCCACCATAATAGATGATCCTTCCTTCGCACACACCACCAAAACTTCTTTATAAGTAGGAATCTTATCCATAATCCCTTCAACCCCATCTAGCAATTCAAAATAAGGGATGTTAAAATATTCGAAGTTTTCTCCTTCAATTTTCCAATCCTGAAAGTCACTGTGATTTCGGACATCTAGAATGAATAATTCTTCCTTATTAAATACTTTTTTCGTTACCTCTTTAGAAGTCATTGCATTTACGGTCATTCTGTTTTACCTCCTATGGTATATTTTGTGTTAAAAAAATATAGTGCTTACTTTAGAAAACTAGTTGTTTTCCCAGACCATTGACTCATTCCTGGTACTACATTAATAACTTTAGTGAATCCCTTTTCTGTTAACTTTTGTGCAGCAAGATCACTACGGTTACCAGTTCGGCAGACTATAAAAATGTCTTCTTCTTTGTTTAATTCATCAAGACGATTTTCTAACTCACCCAATGGGATAGAAATAGCATACGGGATATGATTGAAGGCATATTCTGCTGTCTCCCTAACATCCAGAATAACAATGTTTTGATTTGCTTCTAGTCTCGTCTCAAGCTCTTCATTGTTAATCACATTTGAATGTTTTCTTTCTATCGTTTCATCATTAGCGGATTTTCTTAGGTAATGCTTTAAAACCGTACCTTCCTCTACTGTACCTAAATATTGATGACCTGAGCTTTCACCCCATGCCTTTATGTCAGCTTTTGATCCTTTATCTGTTGCTTGAACTTCTAGTACTTGACCAGCCTCTAAGTCATTCATTGCCTTCTTTGTCTTAACAATCGGCATAGGACAAGCTAATCCTTTTGCATCTAAAATTATGTTTGCTTTCATGTTCTCCATCTTATAGCCTCCGATTTATACCCATTTGGGTATTATATTTTTTAAAAAAATTTATTCTACTTTTCCTTCCCAGGAAAGCATTCCACCTGTCATATTAATCACATTAAATCCACGATACTCAAGAAATTGTGATGCTTGGGCACTTCTGCCACCGGAACGGCAAACCATAATATATTCTTTTGATTTATCTAATTCCTGCATACGGAATTCCAATAATCCTAACCGAATGTTTACAGCACCGGGTATCTTCCCACCTGCTACCTCTTCTACTTCACGAACATCAATTATATCTAACTTTTTTCCTTCATTTATTATTTGTTCAACTTCCTTTGCAGTTATTGCTTTCATTATAAAATCCTCCTCTTTTTTTATTATGACCAAGCGTTCATGCCGCCTTTTACGTTTGTTACTTTTGTATAGCCTAATTTTTTTAATATCTTACTTGCTTGCCCGCTTCTCATTCCGCTTTGACAAATAACAATTACTTCTTTGTCCTTTGAAAGCTCTTTTATCGCTTTTTGTGCAAGTAAATTAAGTGGAATATTCTTAAATTCCCTAATGTGATTTCCTTTAAATTCTCCAGGTGTTCTTACATCAATAAATAATTTATTTTTATCCTTTAATTCATTTTTTAATTCTGCAGTTGAAATATTTCGTACACCTTTTGTTGGCACGAAACGATAGACAATAAATAATATGAAAAGTGCTATTAATACGTAATTAATATATTCCAAGTATAGTCCCTCCTATTGTTTTGAAATTAAATGAACAGATTGACATTACCGTCTTCAGCCTCTGCTAAATATGCTGCAACTCCTGCATATTCAATATTATCTAACAGTTCTTCTTTTTGAAGACCAAGTAGATCCATCGTCATGGTACATGCTATTAATTTAACATCCTGCTCTTGAGCCATCTCGATTAGTTGAGGTAGGGGCAATGCATTGTGTTTTTTCATTACCTTCTTAATCAACTTAGGACCAAAACCTGCAAAGTTCATTTTTGAAAGTCCCATTTTATCAGCGCCTCTAGGCATCATTTTGGCAAATATTTTCTCCAAAAACCCTTTTTCAACTGAAATACTTTCATCTTTTCGTAAAGCATTTAATCCCCAGAAAGTGTGAAAAATGGTTACTTCATGGTCATAGGCTGCTGCACCATTCGCAATAATATAAGCCGCCATTGCTTTATCGTAATCACCGCTCAATAAGACAATAGTTGTTTTTTTCTTTTCTGTCATTTTTATGACCTCCTAAATATTTAATACCCATATGGGTATTTATTTCAACAAAAAAATATGCTAATTACCATTACCCCTATGGGTATGATATTAATCAAAATAAAAGAGGGTGTCAACCCTTTTTTATCGGCTTTTAACTAATAGGTCCACTGCTTCTTTGATTAATTCTTCTGCACTTCTTTCATGCGTTTCCTCTGCTTTTTTAACACACTCGACTAAATTTGAACTTACAATTACGCCTATTGTTCGGTCAATTGCTGTTCTAGCAGCAGATAACTGAGTAATAACATCTTTACAATCCTTATCTTCTTCCATTAATCGTAATATTCCTCTTAGCTGCCCTTCGATACGTTTCACCCTATTTTTTATTTGATCATTATAGTCCATGACTTATACCTCCTTTAACAGTTAACTTTTAAATTTAAATGACTTTCTTTTAATTACTTACAATGGAATATCCCACTATCTCGGTAGTGCTGAGCTGGGAAATACCTTTTATATAGTATAACATTATCATTTATGCCTCTTACAATGAAACAAATATCAATAGCACGTTTATATTATACCCCTATAGGTATAATGTCAATAGTTAATAAACAAGTTACTTTTTCTCGTAGAAAAGACCGCTGTTAACAGCGGTCAGTAATTGCATATGAAGTTTTACCAATGTATTTTATTGATTCATAATAATTCACTTTTTAATCCATATTGTTATTAATTCTGGTGTCATTTCTTTATTCATGGGACCAATTATATGCACTTAAAAAAGTCGACCTAAAAAGTGGTTTAAGAAAGTTTCTGCTTCTACTTGCGTACAGACTTGTATTTTTGGCTCACCTTCAGCGAGAGCTACGGTTCTCCCCATCTCTTCTCCTTCTATGACAACCTTAACATTCCATGTTTCCTTCTTAACAAAACTTGGGTCGATCACAACTCCTACCGCAAGAGGATCATGCAGGGCGCAGCCGCCTATACCTGGGTGGAACGTTTCATATGCTTGCATATAAAAACTGGTCATATCCGCGAAAAAATGGGACACCACCCTACCCGTGGCACGCCAGTCAGCTAAAACCGCGTTGGGTAATAATGTCTTCATTGTGACATCAAGACCTACAACCGTTACAGGTAGTCCTGATGAAAACACGCATTCAGCTGCATGAGGGTCAGCGTATACATTTGCTTCGCTATATGGAGTGACATTACCCTTGACGAAAACAGCGCCACCCATGATGACTACCTCTTTTACCAGTGAGACTATTTCAGGTTCCTTTTGAACAGAGAGCGCAAGATTCGTAAGAGGCCCGACCGCAATAATCGTGATCTGGTGTGGACGCTGTTTCACTTGGTTAAGGATAAAATCCACGGCACCCTCAGACTCTGCTTTCATAACCGGAGCTTTTTCTACTCTGTTACCTAGTCCATCTTCTCCATGAACATGTGTCGGGAAATTTTTAGGAGGCCGAATTAGTGGTTTATCTGCTCCTGTATAGACAGGAACACTTTTTCCTAGCTGCTCTAAAACCACTAAAGTATTGCGGGTGGTATTTTCAATAGAGCCATTTCCGAAACATGTTGTCAGACCGATGAGCTCAATCTGCGGAGAGTTTAATGCATAGGCAATTGCCAACGCATCATCAATCCCCGTATCGACATCCAATATAACTGGCTTCATTAAAACTCACTCCATTTAAGATGATTTATGTACTTGTAAAAATTCTTCGACTTCCTTTTTGGTCGGCATTCCCGTTTGTGCCCCTAGCTTCGCAACGGAGATGGAACCAACAACATTAGCAAACCGACAGGCCTCTTCGATATCAAGCCCGTCACAAAAAGCAGTGGCCAATGCGCCATTAAAGGAGTCACCTGCACCTGTTGTATCCACAGCCTCAACCTGGATGCTTGGAATTTCAATTTTTTCGCCATTTTTATAAATCATAACGCCTTTGGACCCCTTCGTTACAATACACTTTTCCTTAAACATTTCTAATTCTTGCTTTGTCCCGTCTATGGAATCAAACAGCAGTGCCTGTTCATGTTCATTCGGTGTTAGATAATCCACCATTTCTAGTAATTCCTTCGGAAGCGTTTGAATCGGTGCCGGATTTAATATGGTACGGATTCCATGCTTTTTCGAATGCTTCACGGCTCTGATGACACTTTCAAGGGGAATTCTAATTGTAATAATAGAATATTGCTATTTATGATTTTATCCTCATGTTTTTCGATTACCTCCGGAGTTACATGGTTATTTGCTCCGGGTACAACAATAATACTGTTGTCTCCTTCCGATAATATAATAGAAGCAATTCCAGTAGAGGTATCCTTCACTTTCATGATATTTTCTGTGTTTATTCCTTCATTTGTTAATTGTTCCACTAGTGTATGACCAAAAGAATCGTTCCCTACAGCGCCGATCATCGTTACATCCGCACCAAGCCGGGCTGCGGCCACAGCTTGATTAGCCCCCTTCCCACTCGGTATTGTATGAAACGAATGACCTAACACGGTTTCTCCAACCTTAGGTATTTGAGTGGTACTCGTGACTATATCCATGTTAATACTTCCTAATACGGTTATTTTCTTTCCAGTCATATTCCCATCATCCCTTTTCTTTAATCCCGAACAATACTACTACTAAAATTGCCTAAACAGGATTAATTATGTCAAAATTTAGTTAAATATAATGTTCTTACAGAGGGATTCTATAAAAAACTAGGTTATCAGAGTTCATCAAACGTATTTATAGAGGATGGAATTCCGCATTTATTGATGACGAAAGAATTAGTGAACCGGTAATGAAATACTTAGTGTTTATAATCACTCCTCATCATTTTGAAGAATATCTTCAATAGGATCATTTTTTGTAAAAAAAACACTCACAATTATTGATAAATCAATAATTGTGAGTGTTTTCATCCTTTTTCTATAGATACCGATGGTCGGGAGCGAACAATGCCCCTGTGGTAATCAAACTCTTTTCTTTAAACGACCTACAAGAGGTATTACGATTATACCTGCTATGATGACCTGCATAATGTTTCCAGGGATGGAGCCGAATGGCTGTATCCAGTTACCATATAGGACCACTTCTGTAAAATAATAGCCAACCACTTTTATGATGAGTGCAGTAACAACGGCCAGCGTGTTAACAAATACCCTTTTCCCTGGTACTTTTTCGGAAATAAGTCCGACTACGAAGCCCATTGCACCTACAATGATAAAGGTAAATGGTGCCCAAAGTGCCCAGCCAGAGAGAAGATCGAATAAGCCCATTCCGAAGGCGCCTGCTACTGCCCCTGTTTTTTTACCGTAAACAATGGCTGCAATAAAAAGTGGTACGTTACCGAGATGGATGAGACCTCCGTTACCCATTATTGGGAGTTTTATGTTGATGAACATCGTAGCTACAAGGGTTAATGCGATGAAAAGAGAATTGATGACGATGGCTTTTGTTTTCGTTGATTCTTTCGGTACAATTAGTGAATTCATAAAGACAACCTTTTCTTTTTTCTAAAAATAATATCATACAATCCTATTCTTTTAAATAGAAAGTTACGAATAGTACCCATAGT
>JAPSKD010000229.1 GCA_031177865.1 Bacillus sp. (in: firmicutes)
TCTTCCATCATCTCCACTAAATTACGAAAGCTCAAGTTGTACCGCAGGTACCATCTCACTGTTAACAAAATCATGTCAGGCTGATAATGTTTCCACTTGAATAAATTTTGATTTTCCATACTATCACCCACCTTTTTTAAGATTAATAGTATCAGTATGTACAAGATTTAGAGATTAATTGCAATTGTGTTGAAGTTTTTGCACCAGAACCGCAAGACAAGACTTCTTTCCTCTCCTGCAAAAAACTTTTTTAACAAATATAAGGAAGAACTCGTTGGATGTTAGCTCCGTGTGTCCACCCTTGGTTCTGTTATAAACAAGAGCTTCTGTATTTACAAGAAATACAGAAGCTTGTTGTATGTTTTATTGATTTGCCAGCACTCCTACTTTATTATCTTTTGAAGTACCGATTTATTTTGCACCTGGCTTCCCTTTCTCAAACACCCAGAAGGTCTTCGAATAAGCCTGGGCGTCGAAATCTTCCCGATGCATTTTGTGTAATTAATTTGATCCTGTCAACGACCAATTTTGAAGATCTTTATGGAAACCGAATACTTTAGGCTCTCCATCTTTAATTTCTTTGCTAACCGCTGCAAAATCATTATCTGAATACAGAGTGAAAACTGGCAAGTCTTCATTCCAAAGCTTTTGCAGCTCTGAATAAATTTCTTTTCTCTTTTCCACATCAGGTTCAGATTTACCCTTAGCCAGCAATTCATCATTCTTTTCATTGTTGTATTTCATATAGTTTGAAGGTGCATTAGATTTATAGATTGAGGAAATATCCGGATCAAGCGTATTTGTAAATCCAATAAACATAATATCATAATCCCCTGCCTTAGCTTTTGCCAACAGGGTCGGGAAGTCGTAGGTGGTCACATTTGTTTTTAAGCCTATAGCTTCCAAGTTTTGCGTAATAATATCGGCAGATTGTTCACGGACTTTGTTGCCTATCGGAACGATGATGTTGATCGGCTTGTTAAAATCCCATCCAGCTTCTTTTAACAGCTGTTTTGCTTTTTCAGGATCATACGTGTACTTCTGAAGGTCATTATCTAGATAAGGACTGACAGAGGTATAAGGACCATCAACAACCTCTCCCTCTCCTTTCAATAGCTTGTCCACAATTGACTGACGGTCAATTGCATAAGCAACAGCCTGTCTGATTTTCGAATCTGTAACTGATTCTGTATTAAACATAATAGTCTGGTAGCCATATGTTTTCTCAAATTTGGTAGTCACATTTTTAAATTTTTCCACTGTTTCAAAATCATTGGCAGGGATCTTCCCTATTCCGCCTGCTGCGTTCATGCTAAGCTCGCCCGTCTGTAATTGTGCAACAATATTTGCTGCTGGCATAATTTTGACAAACATCTTATCAAGCTTTGGCTTGCCTAAATAGTAATTTTCATTTGCTGCATATTCTACGTACTGATCCTTTTTATAGACGATGAAGGTGAAAGGTCCATTTGTTACTGTCGGTTTTTGCATAAAAGGATCTTTCGACAGATCCTCAGGCTTAACATCCTGCAGCACATGCTTAGGCAAGATCATAAATTTAGATCCCAACTGCTCTTTTACCATGTTGGGGTCAACAGGTTGTTTCGTTTTAAAAGTAAAGGTTTTCTCATCAACTGCCTTTACAGAAGGGATCTCTGTATCTCCTTCTTTCAGCTTTCCGTTGTCATCTAATCCGTTAATGATAGTGAGGTAGTTTCCTATGCTGGTTTCTGTTTTAGGATTTGCCACCAGGTTCATTGTAAAGATGGCATCCTCCGCTGTAACTGATTCACCATCAGACCACTTAGCATCCTCTTGAATTTTCACTGTGTAATTTTGATTATCTGTTGTCTCAAATGATTCTGCAAGCTTTGGAGTGAAGCTTTGGGGTGCATTCATCTCCAAAAATGTATCAAACATAAATTTTTCAAGAAATTGCGCGGCAATATCGGAGGAGTTGATTGGATTAAAGGTTACAGGTGGATTTACCATTCCTATAAACATGCTATTATCTCCAGAACCAGAACCTTCATTGCTTGTTTCATTTGTACCACCGCCATTGCAGGCTGTGAGTAGCAGCAGAGATACAATAGCTATAATACATATAGATTTTTTGATGAACTTCATTGTTTTCCCCCCATAGTTGCTATATTTATTTAATGCTTTTTGGATCTAATGCATCACGTAGCCCGTCACCCATAAAATTAATGGAAAGGACAGACAATATAATCATTAAACCCGGCGGAATCCAAAGCCATGGCTGAGAGCCCAGAACAGTTAAGGATTGTGCCTCAATCAGCATGTTTCCCCAGCTGGCTGCTGGCGGCTGTACTCCCATTCCAAGAAAACTTAAAGATGTTTCAAGAATGATGGCTGAAGCAATGCCAAATGTTGCATTTACCAGTATAGGTGCAAGACAGTTTGGCAAAATATGCTGAAAAACAATTTTAGGCGCTGAATATCCAAGGGCAACACCGGATTTAATATAATCCATCTCTTTTACTGATAGAACGCTTCCCCTGATAAGACGCGCTACTGAAGGCCATCCTAATAAACCAATCACAAGTATGATGTTAAAAAGACTAGGGCCCATTATACTAACCAATACAAGAATGACCATTAAATAAGGAAATGACATAACGATATCTGTTAAACGCATGATCACCATATCCACCCACTTGCCAAAATATCCAGCTAATGCACCGAGGATTGTCCCGATTGTGATGTAGATGGCAACTGCTCCAATTCCAACTGATAGGGACACTCGTGATGCATAGATTAGCCGGCTTAACAAATCCCTGCCAACCTGGTCAGTGCCTAAAACGTGTGCAGCCGAAGGAGCTGACGAAAAGTCTCCTTTGACATCATAAGGGCTTAAAGGAGCAATAACAGGTGCAAACACGGCAATGAGTACAATAATCGAAAAAATAACGAGACCAACAACTGCTAGTTTATGCTTGAAAAATCTCCTGGAAATCACTTTCAGATTGCTTTCTTCTGTACCTAAATCCTCTGTCAATTCTCGCGACGGTAACTCGACCTCAGTTTCAATCTTTGGGCTAGTAAGAGACATGGCAGGCACTCCTTTCAAATAATTAGGTGTACTTGATTCTAGGGTCTGCTACAGAATAAAGAACATCAGCCAACAGGTTGGACAGCAGTACAGTAAATGCGGCCAATAAATTGATCGCCATTAAAGTTGGGTAGTCGCGTGATCCGATGGATTGGATAGTTAATTGGCCCAATCCTGGCCATTGAAAAATTTGTTCGGTTACGACAGCACCCCCGATTAGTAAGGGAATGTCCATACCAACAATTGTAATAATTGGAATAAGTGCATTTCTCAATGCATGTTTATTTGTTACAACAAATTCCTTTAAGCCTTTGGCTCTAGCTGTCCGAAGGTAATCCTGCCCTAACACCTCAAGCATGCTCGATCTGACATAACGGACCACGCTTCCCGCAATACCTGTACCTAGCACTAAGGCAGGCAAGATCATGTGAAGAAATGTATCAAAAAATCCTCCAGATCCACCAAGAGTGTTCATACCGCCGGTCGGCAGAACCTGAAACATAAGTGCAAAAATATAAATCACACCAAGTCCAAGGAAGAAATTAGGGATTGACACACCTAAAAATGAAAATGTAGTAGTCAGATAATCCGTCCATGAATACTGTTTTGTTGAACTAATAATACCGATTGGAATGGCTATTAAATAGGCAATGGCAAGCGAAAAACCCATAAGAAGAAGAGTAGGGAAAACCCTTTCGGATATCATATTGAGTACAGGTTCATACGTCGTAAATGAATTTCCGAAATCCCCTTTCAGCACATTGACCAGCCAGTGCCAGTATTGAACATAGATTGGGTCATTTAATCCAAGGGCTTCTTTTTTGATTGCAATATCCCGTTCGGTTGCATCAGGGTTTATATACATTTCTACAGGATCACCTGGTGCCAGATTCACAATAAGAAAATTGAATATAGTAACACCAAATAGAACAGGAATGGCAATAAGAATCCTTCGAACAATATACTGGAACACTATTAACTCCTCCTTTACCTTTCTAGTTCAGCGGAAAATGGCAAGCAACTGATTGTTCGCTTCCCACCAACTCCGGAGTTTGCTGCCTGCAAATATCATTTGCTATTGGGCACCTTGTATGAAAGCTGCACCCTTTAGGTGGATTTGCAGGACTTGGAACATCACCTGCCAATACAATTCTTTCACGGTTCCTTAAATGAGGGTTAGGTATCGGGTACGCATTTAATAAGGCTTTAGTATACGGGTGCTTCGGATTTTTAAAAATATCCTCGGTCTTGCCAATTTCCACAATTTTCCCAAGATACATGACAGCGATGCGGTCACTGATATATTTAACCGCACCTAAACCATGGGCAATAAACAGATAGGATAAGCGGAATTTTTTCTGCAAATCCTTTAACAGGTTCAAAATTTGCGCTTGAATGGATACATCAAGCGCGGACACTGGCTCATCGCATACGATAAGCTCAGGCTCAAGAATTAATGCACGGGCAATGCCAATTCTCTGTCTCTGCCCACCTGAAAATTCATGAGGATATCGGTTTTTATGAAATTTAGTGAGGCCTACAATTTCGAGCATGTTATCCACTTTCTTGGCTGCTTCCTCTTTACTTACAAGTCTATGGGCAAGCAGCGGCTCAGCAAGAAGGTCCCCTATCCTCTTTCTAGGGTTCAGCGAAGAATATGGATCTTGAAAAATAATCTGCAAGTTAAGGCGAACTTTTCGTAATTCCGAGCCGTTTAAGGAAGACAAATCATTTCCGTTAAAAATGATTTGACCGTCTGTAGGCTCCTCCAGTTTCACAATTGTTCGGCCAGTTGAAGACTTCCCGCAACCGGATTCGCCGACAAGAGCCAGTGTTTCTCCAGGGTAAATATCAAAATTCAACCCGTCCACCGCTTTGACATGGCCTACTGTTCTTGATAGAATCCCTTTTTTAATAGGATAATATTTTTTCAAATGTTTGATCTCAACTAACGGCTTGTCCATTTTGTGTTCAGGCGCGATGCGTTTTTTCTTTATCGGAATACTCATACTTGTACCTCCGTCAGAAGTTGCTTTTCTGTCTGTTGGCCTTCATATAACCAGCACCTAACCTTATGCTCCTGTTTTTCATTCAAGGAATCCAATTCGGGGTTTTCATGTAAACATTTATCTGCTGCATAAGGGCATCTGGCAAAAAAACGACAGCCTTTCGGCATATTGTACAGCGAAGGCACGGTTCCGTGTATGGAATATAATCTTTTATGCTTGTCAGATTCCAAGTGAGGAATGGATTGTATCAGCCCTTTAGTATATGGATGCTTTGGATCATCAAATAAGGTAAACACATCTGCTTCTTCTACTACTTGACCGGCATACATAACAAGCACCTTGTCGGCCATTTCAGCTATGACTCCCAAATCATGGGTAATCAATACGATGGCGGTTTTAGAACCTTCACATAAATCCTTCATTATTTGAAGAATCTGTGCTTGAATCGTGACATCCAATGCTGTAGTAGGTTCATCTGCTATTAAAAGCTTGGGCTTGCACGACAGTGCCATGGCAATCATGACTCTCTGCCTCATTCCTCCTGATAGTTGATGAGGATATTGGTCAATAATTTCATCTGCTCTTGGGATTTTTACTTTCTTAAGCATTTCAATAGCATACTCTCTTGCTGTTTTCGCATTCATTTTCATATGAAGCCTGATGGATTCAATCAGTTGATTTCCAATCGTAAAAACTGGGTTAAGCGAGGTCATTGGTTCCTGAAAGATCATTGAGATTTCATTTCCGCGGATACGCCTCATATCTGCTTCTGTTTGTTGTGATATATCCGATCCATTTAACATAATAGAACCCTCTTTTAGATATCCCTGCTTCCCAAGCAAACGCATGATCGATAAAGAGGTGACACTTTTTCCACAGCCTGATTCCCCTACAATTCCTAATGTTTCCCCTTTCTTAAGCTCAAAGGAAACCTCATCGACAGGAACGACTTCACCTTTATCTGTTGAAAAAGCCGTTTTTAATTTATCTACCTTGAAAAAAGATTGTGCCACCTTTTACACCTCCTATTAAATCTAAAGATATTTTTCACAATTATTGAAACATTAATATTAAGCAGGTTCGATTACCTTTTCTTCCTTGTTTACAGCAGCATAATGATAGACAAGACTTAGCAGTGATTTTGCAGCGTATATCATTGCACGCTCATCAAAGTTAAATTTAGGATGATGATGAGGATATGATGCTCCTATTTCTTCGTTTCTGGCGCCAGTGTGGTAGAACATGCCTGGTTTGTTTAACAAATAATAGGCAAAATCCTCAGCGCCCATGATGGGCGGAGTTTCGATTAGCATTCCTTCACCTAATGAAGCAGGAATAACCTTTTTAAATATTTCTACTTCTTCCTCATGGTTGTAAACCGCAGGATAGCCGTTTTGATATGTAATTTTATAATTAGCGTGGCAGGCTTGGCACACTCCCTTTACTATATTTTTTAGTTCATTTTCAACATACACTCTTACTTCCTCGTCAAATGTCCGGACGGTTCCGGTAATGACAGCTGAATCTGCAATCACGTTGTTGGCATTTCCAGCGTGAAAAGAACCTACTGATAAGACGGCCGATTTTTGAGGATCAACTCTTCTGCTGACAACATGCTGAAGCTGGCTCACCAGCTGGGCGCCAATAGCAATAGAGTCAACCGTTTCATGAGGGGAAGATCCATGACCGCCTTTTCCGATGATTTTTATTTCAAACGAATCCGCCGAGGCCATTGAATAACCACTTCGATAGGCAAATGTACCAAGTGGTGCACTTGATGATAAATGAGTTCCGAATACAACATCGACATCTTCTAAGCATCCATCCTCGATCATGGAGATGGCGCCTCCAGGAAAAAGCTCTTCTGCGTGCTGGTGAATAAGAACCACGTTTCCTGCAATAAGATGTTTATTTTCACTTAGGATTTTCGCCACCGCCAATAGTGTTGCCGTATGTCCGTCGTGTCCGCAGGCATGCATCACACCCGGTACAGTAGATTTGTATTCGACTTCTTTTTCATCCTGAATTGGAAGGGCATCAAAATCAGCTCTTAAAGCAATGGTTTTTCCTGGTTTCTCTCCATAAATTCTTCCAATGACTCCTCTTCCGCCTACCCCAGTATGAACTTCAATTCCATAGCTTTCGAGAATACTGGCGATCATTTTTGGTGTCTCTACTTCTTGGAAGGAAAGCTCGGGATTTTGGTGAAGATAGCGTCTCCATTCCACCATTTGACTGAACATTTGCTCTGCTTGATCATTCCATTCTTTAAACACTCTCATTCCTCCATTCATTTATTAAATTATTTATAAGGTACCACATATAGTGACAATATTTGCATGTTTATGTAAGTTGTTCTAACAACAAATTTAAAAATGTGAGATTTTCTAACAATAAAATATAAAGCAAGAAACTGCTTCCCTATGCCTTCAACTTCTCCAAAACTGTAATTACTGGTGAGGATGGTGCAAAACTAACATCTTTATTATGGGTATCGTCAGGAAAATGAGGAATGTTGGCTGTACCCCTATTAGAATGGTTAGTTCGAATTTCGTAATTGGACGATCCGCAGGACAAAAGACAATAAATCAAAGTAAGACAGCCACTTTGCTGACCTCCATTTCGATCTTATTATTTATTTTCCATTCGATTTCCTGCTCGTTTAGTACGACCGTTTTCCTGACATGGAACAGGAACCTAAGTAGTGAGTGTAAGCAATAGCAGTACAATCCGTTGTTATCGGTCCATTTAGTGCCGAAGCGACACATACTGAATGATCGGAAGCGTTTTTTGATTCCTCTTCAGACCTTTGTGTGGCCGCCAAATTAAGTTTTTTTATTTTTCTCTCAAAAATCCTTTTCTAACGATGTATATGGAAGCAAAAAAATAACACGCATTTTCAGCGTGTTCAAGAATTCTTATCTTTATCGTGAAAGTTCAAAACAGCGATTACAAACATGCCAAAACTTGGAATAATCCTTTCGACAAATTTGTGAATTGGTGCGCCTGCTGTAGAAATCTTTATTCATCTTTTGCTAACTTATTTAATTTTTTACCCTGGTATGGGACAAACTTGGTTCAGGGAAGGATAGGTGTAAGGAGGCGATTAATAAATGGCTACATTCGAAGTTCTGTCCTTGATGCTTTTGACGAAATGCTTCTTTATCTGGGAGGAGTGGTTGCGTGAAGATATTAACGGTTCCAAGTGCAAAAGAAGAAATTAGACGTTTGCAACAATTTATTCAATTGGTCGAATCTTACGAGGC
>JAPSKD010000013.1 GCA_031177865.1 Bacillus sp. (in: firmicutes)
AAAAGGTACATCAAACCCGATGTTGTCCTATTTGGAGATACAGGTAAATGGTTTACGATGGAGGGCTTCAACGAAGTTATTACCATCATCCATCAAGCGGACTGCCTATTAGTATTGGGAACAAGTTTAAAGGTAACTCCATTCTCGACGTTCCCACAATATAGAAGAGAAGGTACCCCTATGATTATTGTCAATAAAGGCGATACCCCATTTGACAAAAGCAAGGATTCATATGTAATTCATGACTCCATCGGAGAAACATTAACCAAAATTAATAATCACATTAATCCACCTATTTCCTAGAGGTGGATTTTTTCATGTAAAAACAATTTTGATTATTTAAAAAGATTGATATAATTTTTGTTAAATAGTAGAAACAAAGAATAGGAGAAAATGAATATGTCTAAGCCAATTCTTGTATACAGAGGCGAATACCTTGAAAGCAGCCATGATGTACATATCGCCGTGGTGAATAATGAAGGGAAACTGCTATATTCCTATGGTAATCCAGAACGGCTTACGTTTCCTCGCTCGTCGATGAAACCATTCCAAGTTGTTCCGTTAATTGAGACAGGAGCTGCCGAGCATTTCAGCTATACTCCGGCTGAGCTGTCCTTAAGCTGCGCCTCGCATAGCGGTGAACAAATTCACCGTGAAGCGGTATTACATATCTTAGAACGAATCGGACTTAATGAAGAAGCATTGCAATGTGGAACGCATATCCCAAGAGACATTGAGAGTTACAAGCAGCTCCTTCGGGACGGAAAAGATTTAACGCCTGTGTTTAGCAATTGTTCTGGAAAGCACTCCGGTATGCTGGCAACAGCTGTCCATATGAAGGAAGACGTTGCAAGCTACCGTGAAGTTCAGCATCCGCTGCAGCAGCGAATTCTTGAGGCAATAGAGGATGTGTGCAATTTTGCAAAGGAAGACATTCAACTCAGTGTGGATGGCTGTGGAGTACCTGTCCATCAATTGCCTCTATCTCACGCGGCTCTGGGTTTTGCTAGACTGGCAAAGCCAAATCAGTCGCTTTCACCAAAGCGCGCTGCTGCACTAGAAACCATTCGAAATGCAATGATTCAGCATCCTGAGATGGTAGGTGGAACCGATCGTTTTGATACAGACCTTATGAAAATTTATAAGGGCAGGGTCGTTGCAAAAGTAGGAGCTGAAGCTGTCCAATGTATCGGTTTAGTAGAAGAAGGCATTGGAATTGCCATAAAAGTGGAGGATGGTGGACCTCGAGCCACAAGTGTTGCCGCTATGGAAGTGTTAAAGCAGCTGGGTCTTTTAGACGAACAAATTTTTGAAGCTTTAAAGGATTATGTCATTGCCCCAGTATTGAATGCGAGAAATGATACAATAGGGATTATTAAAGCAGCTTTTGTTTTGGACAAAGCATAAAAGCTGTACGCCCCCAATGCTAAATTTGGGGGATTTTTTAATTTTCTAAATAGATTGACAATTAAACGGGAGGAAAATAAAATTAAAGGGTAGATTTTTTTTACAATAAAGCAGAAACGCTGTTTGTTATTACGCAACAAATGGAGGTGGAATGATTGATTACGGGCGAAAGTCAAACTGAATTAAAGGCGTGTTTTAAAGACATACAGATAAGTGATGAAGAACAACATCATCCACTTGGGAATTCAGGCAGATTAACGATTTTTCCAAAAACAGAACAAGAAATTTCAGCTGTTTTAGCGTATGCCAATAACCATAAACACTCTGTGTTCATCATGGGAGGAGGAACAAAAAGAGGATATGGCGGGATGCTTGAAAAAGCAGACATTCTCTTATGGTTAGCTCAATATACTGGAATCGTTGAGCATAATCCTGGAGATATGACAATAACGGTAAAAGCCGGTACCTCCTTCCAAGAAATTCAAGACTATTTAGAACCATACAAGCAAAAAATTCCACTTGATCCTTTCAATCCAGAACATGTGACGATTGGAGGAATGGTTTCAGCTAATGATAGCGGTCCAAAAAGACTTGGATATGGGTCAGCCAGAGACAATGTTATTGGCCTTACAATGGTCTATCCTGATGGAACCCTGATTCGTTCTGGCGGAAAAGTGGTAAAAAATGTCGCCGGGTATGATATGAATAAGTTATTTATTGGAGCAATGGGCACTCTTGGTGTTGTATCACAAGTGACGGTAAAACTACGCCCAATTGCTAAATATGAATCTATTCTTTTTGTATCCTTTACTGAAAGAAATGTTGAAGAGATTCGAGCATTTGCTGCAAAGGTGCTTGATTCGATGATTGAACCTATCAGCCTCGAGATACTAAACCCCTTCTTAGCTGGGAAATTGACAAACATTAATCAATACACATTGCTGATTTCGTTTGAAGATGTAAAGAGCTCAGTATACTATCAAGAAAATGTTATCAGAAGTATTGTCCCTGATAAAACCACCATAAGATCCCTATCACAAAATGAAGTAAAATCCTTCTGGGATAAATTTTATTACCAACAACCCAACGGCTTAACAAACGTTACCACAACAGAGGCAGTTCTAAAAATTGGAGTCGTCAACTTGGATGTCATCAAGATTTTACAAAATGCAGAGCTAATCGGTGACGCTTGTCATGTTTCCATTGAAGCACATGGAGGTTTAGGGACAGGATTATGTCACCTGACCATTCGTGGTGCAAGTGATGATGTAGTATCTGCAATTACTCTAATAAGAAAAAGTGCCACACAATATGGTGGATATGCGGTTGTAAAGCACCTTCCATACTCCCTGCGCAAGGAAGTAAATATTTGGGGCGATAAAACCGATTCACACTTTATTTTTGAAGGAATTAAGCGGAAAATTGATAACAACCGAATCTTAAACCCAAATCGTTATGTTGGGGGAATCTAACATGAGTATAAAGGAAAGTGAACTAAAACAAGACCCACATTGCACCACCTCGCTTGGGAACTATCTATGGCGTGATCCGCCGCAGGAAAAAAAGTGGGCGGATTGTGTACATTGTGGGATGTGTTTGGAATCTTGTCCTACATACGAACAAACAGGAGAAGAGCAGCACTCACCCCGGGGGCGTGTCTATCTCATAAAGGCAGTAGCAGAAGGAAAGTTGAATGTGGATGAACATTTTGCGAATCCCGTTTTTTCCTGTCTGGATTGTCGGGCCTGTACGACTGCATGTCCTGTTGATGTTGACGTTGGCGGGTTGATTGAGGAAGCAAGAGGACAAATCCGTCAAGCGGTACCGCTCAAAGGCTGGAAGGGAGCAGTTAACAAGTTCTTTCTTCATGGTGTGTTCCCACATCATAATCGCTTACGTTCTCTCGGCGGTTTGTTAAAGTTTTACCAGCAGAGCGGATTGCAAAAGGCGGTCCGTAAAACTAAGCTTATCAATATCATGCCACAGCATTTAATCGAACTGGAATCCATTATGCCAAAAGTCAAAGGGACAGTTCGCAAAACTATCATAAAAGCTAAAGGTGAAACCAAACATCAAGTGGCGCTGCTGACCGGCTGTGTAATGGATGTATTTTTTAGTGATATCAATGAATCGACCATCAATGTTCTCACTCGGAATGGAAATGACGTGAGCATTCCGACAAATCAAACCTGCTGCGGTGCATTACATGTTCATGCCGGTGACCGCGAAATGGGCAGGAAGCTTGCAAAGCAGAATATCGAAGCTTTTGAAAAGGCAGAAAAAGTAATCGTCAATGCTGCTGGCTGTGGGTGCATGATGAAGGAATATGCAGAATTATTCCGTGATGAACCAGAATGGAAAAAACGAGCGGAAGTATTTGAAAAGAAGGTAGTCGATATCTCCAAATACTTGCACGACACCGGCTATGAAAAACCAAAAGCAGCCATTCATACTCGAATCACTTATCATGACGCCTGTCATTTAGCTCACGGTCAGGGTGTGAGGCAGGAACCTCGTGATATTCTGCTCGATATTCCGGGAGTAGAAATGGTACACATGCCAAACGCAGACCGCTGCTGTGGAAGCGCGGGAATCTATAATATTACCAATCCAGAAATGGCGGATGCCGTTCTGAAAAGTAAAATGGAAAACGTCCCAGAGGATGTTGAAATGATTTCAATGGGGAATCCTGGCTGCATGATGCAAATGGCATTAGGTGTGCAAAAATACGGTAGAAACCAGAAGATTGTTCACACCGTTCAGCTTCTTGACTGGGCCTATCAAGAAGAAGAAGGGGTTGACCATCATGTCCGTCATCAAGATTGATACAACTGATAAGCATATTATCAATCTCGCAGCAATCGTAGGCGGACCACGTTCCATTTTATATAATAAAGCAGACTTGCTCGCATATGATTGTGATGGATTTACAATTCATAAGCATTTGCCAAAGGCTGTTGTCTTTCCAAGAAATACGGAGGAAGTATCGAAACTAGTAAAATATTGCTCTGATCATGGTCTCCCATTTCTAGCTCGTGGTGCTGGAACAGGATTGAGCGGCGGGGCCATTCCTGTGAATGGGGAAGTCATCATAAGTATGGTGCGCATGAAAAAGCTAATCAGTGTGGACCTTGAAAATCGAAGAGCAGTGGTAGAGCCAGGCTTCGTCAATCTAAAACTAACAAACTCCATTTCTGACAGAGGCTATTACTATGCCCCCGATCCTTCGAGTCAATATTGCTGCACGATTGGCGGGAATGTAGCAGAAAATGCAGGTGGAGCACATTGTCTGAAATATGGTGTCACCACGAACCATATTCTTGGTCTAGAAGTCGTGCTTCCGAATGGAGAGATCATTGAGATTGGCAGGAATGGAGTTTTAGATGAACCCGGATACGATTTACTCGGTCTTTTGACTGGTTCTGAAGGAACGCTGGGAATTGTCACCAAAATCACCGTCCGCATTTTAAAAAATCCAGAAGGAAAACAGACGGTCCTCGCTTATTTTGACAAGGTGGAAGATGGAAGTCAGGCGGTTTCAGATATTATCTCGGCAGGAATTGTTCCCGCGGCACTGGAAATGATGGACAAAACAGCTATTGAAGCAGTTGAAGCTGCTGCTTTCCCTGTTGGACATCCGAAGGATATTGAGGCGGTTTTGTTAATAGAAGTAGACGGTATTGCAGCAGGCATAGAGGAACAAATCAACGAAATCTTAGAGGTTTGTAGAAAAAATAAAGTTCGTGAAGTCCGTGCTGCTAAGGATGAGGCAGAGAGAGGAAGGTGGTGGGCCAATCGTAAAACAGGATTTGGAGCGATGGGTGCCATTTCACCTGATTATTTAGTGCAGGACGGGGTTATTCCGAGAAGCAGGCTTCCGGAGGTATTGAAGAAAATTGCCCAGATTAGTGAAGAATCTGGTTTGCGGATAGCGAATATTTTTCATGCAGGTGATGGAAATCTCCATCCACTTGTTCTATTTGATGCCCGTAAACCGGGGGAAATCGAAAAAGCATTAGAAGCTGGAAGTCTTTGTTTGAAGGCTTGTGCTGATGTTGGCGGAACGATCACAGGTGAGCATGGGGTAGGAATTGAAAAGCGAGAAGAAATGCGTTTTGTTTTTAAAGAGGAAGAAATCCTGGCGCAAACCAAGATTCGTGAAGTATTTAATCCTAATAATCTCTTAAATGCCGGGAAACTCTTCCCGACACCGGGGCGCTGCGTGGAAATAAAAAAAGAAATCAATGCGAAGTAGAAATGCTAGGGAGGAATGTTTGAATGAGTAATTATATGAATGTAGGAGATTTACAGGTTGCAAGTGAATTATATGAATTTATTAATTCTGAAGCATTGCCAGGAAGCCAAGTGGATCAGGATACGTTTTGGGCAGGCTTTGAAAAAATCATCAAGGACTTGACTCCGAGAAATAAGGAATTGCTTACAAAAAGGGATCAACTGCAAACAAAAATTAATAGATGGCACCGGGAAAATAAAGATTTCAATTTTGGTAGTTATAAAGCATTTTTAGAAGAAATCGGCTATCTCCTTCCCGAACCAGACGATTTCCGTATTTCTACTGAAGGCACAGATGATGAAATTGCTTTAAAACCAGGTCCTCAATTAGTTGTACCAGTTGATAATGCCCGCTATGCCATTAATGCTGCAAATGCACGGTGGGGAAGCTTGTATGATGCCTTATACGGTACAGATGTGATTAGTGATGAGGGCGGCGCAGATAACCAAGGAGGATATAATCCTGTTCGCGGCGAGAAAGTCATCGCATTTGCTAGGAATTTCCTTGATGATACGATCCCTCTACAGGTTGGAACACATAAAGAGGTAGTAAGCTATGCCATAGAGCAAGAAAGATTGGTGATTACCTTACGTAATGGAGATATCACTACGTTAAAAAATGAAGAAAAATTTGTTGGCTATCAAGGTGAGTCAGATCAGCCCTCTGCTGTCCTGATGAAAAATAACGATAACTATTTTGAAATTCAAATCGACCGAAGCCATCCAATCGGAAAAACGGATGCTGCAGGTGTAAAAGATATTCTCCTAGAATCGGCTCTTACTTCAATCATGGACTGCGAAGACTCCGTTGCCGCGGTTGACGCACAGGATAAAGTTCTCGTATATCGAAATTGGTTAGGCTTAAATAAAGGCAATCTAAGTGCAACTTTTACAAAAGGAAATAAAACCCTTACACGAACACTCAATCCTGACCGCAGTTATCTGTCGCCTAATGGAAGTGAGTTTACCTTGCCAGGGCGTGCATTAATGCTTGTTCGAAATGTTGGCCATCTGATGACCAATAATGCCATTCTAGATGGTAACGAGAATGAAGTACAGGAGGGGATTATCGACGCTGTTGTTACCTCGCTGTGTGCAAAACATTCTTTAATCGGAAATACCTCTTTCAAAAATTCAGCAAACGGATCGATTTATATTGTGAAGCCAAAAATGCATGGTCCGGAAGAAACTGCATTTGCTAATGAGCTATTTAACCGGACAGAGGATTTACTCGGTTTAGCCAGAAATACGTTGAAAATTGGGGTAATGGATGAGGAACGCCGAACATCGTTAAATCTTAAAGCGTGTATCAAGGAAGTACAGGAGCGTGTTGTCTTTATTAACACAGGATTCCTTGACAGGACGGGTGATGAAATGCACACGTCGATGGAGGCGGGTGCGATGATTCGCAAAAATGAGATGAAATCCACGCTTTGGCTGCAAAGTTATGAAAAATCTAATGTGAACAATGGTCTTTCAACGGGCTTCCAAGGACGTGCTCAAATCGGTAAAGGAATGTGGGCAATGCCTGATTTAATGAAGAGCATGCTCGAGCAAAAAATAGGACATTTAATGGCTGGAGGAAATACAGCATGGGTTCCATCGCCAACAGCCGCAACTCTTCATGCTTTGCATTACCATCAAGTAAATGTAAAGGATGTACAAAATAATCTTGTCGGTAGTATTTCTGATTTACGGGACGATATTTTACAAATTCCGGTTGCTGAAAATACAAATTGGAGTTCAGAAGAGATCCAAGCAGAGCTTGATAATAATGCTCAAGGAATACTCGGCTATGTCGTAAGGTGGGTTGAGCAGGGGATTGGCTGTTCAAAGGTACCTGATATTAATAATATTGCGCTCATGGAAGACCGGGCCACCCTTCGTATTTCCAGCCAGCACGTTGCGAACTGGCTGCATCACGGAATTTGTACAAAGGATCAAGTGCTAGAAACGCTGGAAAGAATGGCTAAAGTAGTAGATGAACAAAATGCTGGGGATCCTGCATATAGACCAATGGCAGCTAACTTCGAGGAGTCTGTGGCCTTCCAAGCAGCGTGTGATCTAGTATTTGAGGGCTATGACCAGCCAAGTGGATATACGGAACCAATCTTGCATGGCCGCCGTCTGGAAGCAAAAGCAAGATATTCAGTTCAATCCCAATCATAGATGAAATTCAGGGCATTTATTTCAAATTGCCTTAGCAATGATGTCGGCAGGCATTTTCTTCTAAAATGCCTTAGCAAAGAGGTGGGTAAGTTTGGAAAGAGATAATGTGGTAAAGTCCGTGAGCAGGGCGCTGGATATAATCGCGCTTGTGGGTATGAAAAAGGGCGGTCTCGGTGTTACGGAGATTGCCAATCAAATTGATATCAATAAAAGCTCGGTTTTTAGAACACTAACCACACTTGTTCAATATGGCTATATCGAACAGGATACTGAAACAGGGAAATACAAGCTCGGGCTTAAGTTCCTGGATATTAGCTCAAAGCTGTTAGAATCTATTGATCTAAGAACCGAAGCGAAGCCATTTCTCCAAGAGCTTGAAAATAAGACGAATGAAGTGATTCATCTTGTTGTCTATGACCAGGGTGAAGTCGTTTATATTGAGAAATTAGAGGGAAATGAAACCTTAAGAACCCATTCAAAGGTTGGAAAAAGAGCCCCGATGCATTGTACGTCTGTTGGAAAGGCCATCTTAGCCCATTTACCTGCTAATGATGTTCTGGCCATCCTTGACCGAAAAGGAATGCCCTATCATACAGACCATACCATTACTTCGTCGGAAGAATTCATGCAGGAACTTAGTCAAATAAGACAAAGGGATTACGCGTTAGACTTAGAAGAAAATGAATATGGTATAACCTGTATCGCTGCACCTGTTTTTGACCATCTAGGAAATGTCGTTGCGGCTGTCAGTATATCTGGTCCAACCACACGCATGACCACAGAGCGGTTGAACCAACTCGGACCGATCATGATTCAAACAGGCCAGCAAATATCAGCAAGACTCGGGCATGTTAACTAAAATACGCCGCAAAACTTGGGAGAGTTTTGCGGCTTTTCTTTTACATTTTTACAATAAATCGCCCTTTTGCCTGCCCTTGTAATATGATAGGAAGAGTCTGTGCAAGCTCATCTAAGCTTATTTCTTTGGAAATGGATTCAAGAACTTCCGGTTTGAAGTCACTGGCCATTCGCTGCCAAAGTGGTTTACGGCTTTCCATTGGACAATAGACAGAATCAATCCCAAGAAGATTGATACCACGAAGGATAAAGGGAAACACTGTGGTGGGGACGTTGCCGCCGCCTGTTAATCCACTGACCGCGACTGAACCATTGTAGTGAATTTTACTTAAAATAGCCGCAAGGGATTCTCCGCCAACCGGGTCAACAGCACCAGCCCAAAGCTGTTTATCTAACGCTTTGACCTTTCCGTTAAAAACTTCATCCCGAGAAACAACCTCTTTAGCTCCTAGTTTATGTAAATAATCATGTTCACTTGCTTTTCCGGTGCTGGCCACAACATCGTAGCCACGTTTTGCCAAGATGGCTACCGCAATGCTTCCAACTCCTCCAGTTGCACCTGAAACTAACACTTTCCCTTTTTCGGGAGAGAGCCCATTTTCTTCAAGTCTTTGTACGGAAAGGGCTGCCGTTAACCCGGCGGTTCCATAGATCATAGCTTCTTTTAAAGAAAGGCCTGAAGGTAATGGTACAATCCAATCCGCAGGAATCCGCGCATATTCACTGTAACCGCCATAATGGGAAACCCCAATTTCATAGCTCGTAGCAATGACTTGATCTCCCTCCGCGTAGCGAGGGTCTTCCGAAGAAACAACCACGCCTGCTAAGTCAATCCCTGGTACAAATGGGTAGGACCTGACAATTTTCCCTTCAGGAATACTGGCTAAGCCGTCTTTGTAATTAATGCTAGAATAGGCAACTTTAATTAATACCTCACCATGAGGTAAATCATCAAAAGTAATTTTTTTGATTCCGATTGTGAAATCACCTTCTGTCTTATCCATGACTAAAGCTTTGAAATCCTCTTTCAAAATAATAACCACCTCTCTAATATAAAATTTTCCATTTCCATCATACTACATTATTATAAATGTATAGAACTCTAAACCCGTTATACCTTTTGATATCATTGATGGAGTAAAGAGGCTTTTGAAGGGAATTTAACATACTTAGTTATGTACTAAATTCATTACTTTGAACTAAAATAGAAAAAAGGTAAAAAATTAGGAGTTGATTTTATGTATTTAGTGAGGCCCCCTTGTTAATCTAAAAAGACCATTCGTCCACCTCCTTAATCTTTCTTTATAAAAAAGAAAAAAGGAGGAACCAATTGGATGATGGTAAAAAACGTAAATAAGCTTTACCTAATAATATTTTTTCATAACCTTACCCCGGCTTACGTAATCGAAAGGTTGTTTTGGGAGCAGCGGGGCATGACAGTATTGATGGTTGTTCTTTGCGAAATCATCTATGCTGTAAGTATTGTCATATTTGAAATACCTACAGGTGTTTTTGCCGACAAATACGGTAGAAAAACCCTCCTCGTTTTTGGGGCAGTCTTATCAATGTTCGAATTTATTATTTTGCTGTTTGCTAATCATTTTTGGACATTCGCTTTGGTTGTCTTTCTAGCAGGTATTTCGAGCGCCTGTACAAGTGGTGCCTGGAATGCACTTCTGTATGACTCACTGTTAACAGTCAAAAAACAAACATCCTTTGAAAAAATTGTTGGCCGAATGAATTCACTCGATCTTATCGCTTCTTTACTTGCAGCCCTATCAGGAAGTGTACTGGCAAAATATTTTGGATTTGAATTTAACTATATAGTTTCAGCAGCAAGCATGTTCCTTGGATTGGTACTTACAATCCTGCTAAAGGAACCATCAAGGAATAGACATCAAGGGACAAATGAAGGAAAAAAGGGATTTTTTATCGTTTACGTACAAAAATCGATCTCCTTCTATAAAACCAGTCCAAGGGTAGTTTCCATCATTACGCAAGCGATGGGTATCGCTGCCTGCATAACCTATTTAGATGAGTTTTGGCAGCTATATTTAGATGAGATTGGGTATTCCGTACTATTTTTCGGACTATTTTCAGCCTGTATTTCGCTGGCAAGAATTCCAGGAAATTTACTAGCGGCTTATCTACTTACCTATTTCAAGGCACAATCAATCATTCACTTTATACTAGGAATTTCCACTATTGGCTTTTTCATGACAGCTATTTTTCCAGGTATTATCGGCATAATCATGATCATATTCATATTTTTAGCCAGCGGGGTAATAGACCCAGTTGTAACCGGTTATCTTCATCATCATGGTAATTCTGAAATAAGAGCGACAATTGAGTCGATTCAATCTTTGTTTGAAAGCATCATAACCTTTACAGTTGGTATCGGCTTTGGTATCATTTCATCAAGTTTCTCCATTCTCTCAGGGTTCATATTTTTAGGAGCAATATCGTGTCTATTTTTCTTTTACTATTTGAAAAAGGCTTTGTAAAGAATTAGAAGCCATCCTTTGGGGTGGTTTTATTTTTTCACACAGTTTATTTAGTTGAAACCTATTAACCTATTTATCCGTCTTTTATTTTGAATCATCTTAGAATTTTGATTAGGAGTGATTGATTTGAAGCATTTTTATAAGGTGACTGCATTTGCTATTATATTGGCATTAATCGTGTCGGTAACTAGTACAAGCAAGGTGTTTGCCGATACTAATGGTAATAATGAAGAGAGTATCAATGAAAAGTTTGGGTTGCCGATTGTCGTTTATGGGGAAGCATTATCACAAGCTCAAAAGGATGAAGTGAGAGAGCTATTAAAGGTTAACGATACGAGCAAGGTCAAAGAAATTACTGTAACAGGAGAAGATTTGGTTAAATATATAAAAGGAGATGCACACTCTAATATGTATTCCTCCGCTAAAATCACGCGAAAGGATGCTGGTGAAGGACTTGTTATTAATCAGGTAACTCCTGAAAATATTACAGAGGTTACCGATGAAATGTACGCCAACGCCCTGCTGACTGCTGGGATTCAAGACGCAGTTGTAGATGTAGCTTCTCCAGTAAAAGTCAGTGGACACTCTGCATTAGTTGGGATTTATAAGGCCTATGACGAAGGTGAAGGCGCAACGCTAGATTTGGAGCGTACAGAAGTCGCCAACGAGGAATTAAACTTGGCTACTGATTTAGCGAAAAAAGAAGGACTGAATCAGGATAAAGTTAGTGAACTGTTAACAGAAATCAAAAAGGAAATTGCTGAACAAAACCCTGCAACAAAAGAAGAAGTTGCAGCAATTATTGATGAAAAATTAAAGACGCTCGAAATCAGCTTAAGTCCTGAAGATCGCCAGCTGTTACTAGACCTGTTTGAAAAAATGAGAGATTTAAATATTAATTTCGATAATGTTAAATCGCAGCTCGAAAATCTTACTCAGGATATCCAGCAGCGGATAGAAGAAGCAGTAGGAGACAAGAATTTTCTACAACAAGTAGCCGATTTCTTTAAACAATTAATAGAAAGTATTAAAAGTATATTCTCATAGTATTAAGGCTCAGTCATTGAACTGAGCCTTTCGTTCATTTGTAACAAAATTTTAATGATAAAATGTAGTGGAGTGACCTCAGGACTATATAAAAATCCCCATTTTTTTGTTAAAATAGAATTTAAGAAAAAGGATTCGACAAAATTCACAAAAATATGCTTAAGTTAGATTATATTAGCGTAATAAATCTGCTAAAAGCTATGGAACTTAAAATAAAACAATAGAATTTTTTGAATTTTGAATAATGACGCATTGATTTTGCAGGAGCAGGAGGAATTAAACTATGTGGGATTTTGAAATGGACATAGATCAAGTAGCTAGAATAAAAGTAATCGGTGTTGGCGGCGGCGGTAATAACGCTGTAAACCGCATGATTGAAGACGGTGTTCAAGGTGTTGAATTTATTGCGGTTAATACAGATGCTCAAGCTCTTAAACTATCAAAAGCAGAGATTAAAATGCAAATCGGTGCAAACTTAACGAGAGGTTTGGGTGCTGGTGCCAATCCAGAGGTTGGCAGGAATGCAGTAGAGGAAAGTAGAAAACAGATCCAAGAAGTTCTAAAGGGAGCAGATATGGTCTTTGTTACCGCTGGTATGGGCGGAGGAACAGGGACTGGAGCTGCACCAGCGATTGCCCAAATCTCCCGTGAGCTTGGTGCTTTAACCATTGGTGTTGTGACACGTCCATTCGGATTTGAAGGCCGTAAACGTGCAACGAATGCAGCAGCTGGGATTGATTTAATGCGTGAGGCAGTAGATACATTGATTATTGTACCAAACGATCGCTTGCTGCAAATCGTAGATAAAAAGACTCCTATGATTCAAGCTTTCCGTGAGGCAGACAATGTGCTCAGACAAGGTGTACAAGGAATTTCTGATTTAATTGCGGTACCTGGATTAATTAACCTCGATTTCGCAGACGTTAAAACGATTATGTCTAATCAAGGGACTGCCTTAATGGGCATAGGTATGGCTAAAGGTAAGGATAGGGCTGTGGAAGCTGCGAAGAAAGCTATTTCAAGTCCCTTGTTAGAAACGTCTATTGATGGAGCTCATGGTGTCCTCATGAACATCACTGGCGGCAGCAATTTAAGTCTATATGAAGTACAAGAGGCTGCTGATATTGTATCATCTGCTGCGGACAAGGAATTAAATATGATTTTTGGTTCCATTATCAATGAAGACTTAAAAGATGAAATCATGATAACGGTCATAGCGACAGGATTTTCAGAAACAGAACTATCTTCTAAAAAGAACACCGTTAGTCCTTCACGGGATATTACCTCAAGACCACAATCTCAAGGTATTTCACGACGTGAGCAAAATGTTCAAGAAGATTCTACACCTAGTCATGACAGACAAAGACAACATTCAGAAGATACGCTCGATATTCCTACATTCCTGCGTAATCGTAATCGAAGATAATGCTACTACCAGGGCTGCTGAGAACCATCTCGGCAGCCCTTTTTTGGGGCAAGCGTACAAATGATTCAATTTCGACAATTTTTTTAAAACAATGAGGAGCAATTGAAACTTTTATGCTAAAATAATATTGAAATAACAACAGCAAGGAGAATTCGCTATGTTAAAAGATATTTTTATCGGCTTATCTCAAAATCAATTTTTAAATAATGCAGCTAAAAAGTATGGCTTAAAAATGGGTGCACAAAGTGTCGTTGCAGGTACTAATATTGATGAAGTAATCAAAAGTATTAAGGAACTCAACACACACGGAATCTCTTGTACCGTTGATAATTTAGGTGAATTCGTATTCAAAGAAGAAGAGGCGACAGAAGCAAAAGAACAAATTCTTAACGTTATTGAAGCGATTCATGAGCATAAAGTGGATGCCCATATTTCTTTAAAGCCAACGCAATTAGGTTTGGATATTGAATACAGCTTTTGTTTAAGCAACTTAAGAGAAATCGTTGACCGGGCAAACAACTACGGTATTTTTGTTAACATTGATATGGAAGACACCGGTCACCTGCAGCCAACCTTTGATGTTTTGGATGATTTGTCTAAGGAATATGATAACGTTGGAACGGTTATTCAGGCATATTTACTTCGTGCTGATGAATACCTCGAAAAATATAAAAACTATCGTATGCGGATTGTAAAAGGAGCTTATAAGGAGCCCGTTGAATACGCTTACCAAAATAAAAAAGACATAGACGCCAATTTTATTAAACTGATTGAATGGCATTTATTAAACGGAAAATTCACATCGATCGCCACACATGATCACAATGTCATCAACCATGTAAAGGCATTTGTTAAAAAGAACAACATCCCGAATCATCAGTTTGAGTTTCAAATGCTCTATGGTTTTAGAAAAGACATGCAGCTGCAGCTGGCTAAAGAAGGCTATAACTTCTGTACCTATGTACCTTTTGGAAATGACTGGTATGGCTATTTCATGAGACGGCTGGCAGAAAGACCTCAGAACTTAAATCTTGTGGCCAAGCAAGTATTTAACAAAAAAACAAACACCATTATTGGAGTTGCTGTAGGGGCATTTTTGTTGGGAAGATTGACAAAGAATTCAAAGAAGAATCGTAGATAAGCTCTTTAACCCCTGCTCCATTAAAAGGGGATTATTTTTGTGTTTATCAGGTCTAAAGAACTAGTTAATGGATAAATTGACAAGTTTTCCAATATTTAATAAAATTAACAGATGTACTGAAATTAATGAAAAGGGGGAAATTTTTATGAGAAAGAAAAAATTTTACTTCACCATGGTCTTACTGTTAACATTATCTATGATTCTAGCTGCATGTGGTAGCAAAGACGAAAGTGGGGAACAGTCGGGAAATGAAGAGCAAGAAAAACCCAAATTTATTAGTATTTTAACAGGTGGCACAGGTGGAACCTATTATCCATTGGGGGGCTCCTTTGCTGAAATCATAAAAGATGAAACAGGTATAGAGGCGAATGCTGAAACAAGTGGGGCTTCAGCCGAAAACATGACTACCCTTAAGAATGGCGATGCAGAAATTGCTTTTTCCCAAACAGATATTGCCTCGTATGCTGTTAACGGAAAATTAATGTTTGAGAACAATAAGGTTGAAAATGTAAAGGCCATTGCTACCTTGTATCCAGAAACCATTCAAATTGTAACTACAAAGAAATCTGGGATTACTTCGGTTCAAGATTTAAAGGGGAAAAAGGTATCAGTAGGGGCCCCTGGCTCGGGTACTGCCGCAAATGCCGAACAAATTCTTGAAGTACATGGAATGACTTTTGATGATATTAATAAACAAGATTTATCATTTGATGAGTCTACACAAGGAATTCAAGATGGAACGATTGACGCTGCATTTGTAACAGCTGGAACGCCAACTGGTGCAGTTGAAGGTCTCGGAGCAACAGAGGATGTAGTCATTATTCCAATTGAACAAGACAAAATAGATAGTCTAATTAAAAAGTATCCATTCTATGTAAAAGAAGAGATTCCCTCAGGAACATATGGATTGGAAGCTGCGGTAACAACAGTAGCGGTTCAAGCGATGCTGGTGGCCAGCAGCGACCTTTCAGAGGATGCTGTTTATGAAATTACGAAAGCAATCTTTGAAAATCTTGATAAAGTGACACATGCCAAAGGGAAATTAATTAAGGTAGAAAATGCCTTAAATGGTGTAGGGATTGATGTACATCCAGGTGCAGAAAAATATTTTGATGAAAAAGGCATAAAAGCCAAGTAATAAATCATTTCCATTTCAATTACTAGCCGGCTGAGATTGCCGGCTTCCTTTTCTATTGCCAGGAGGTGGCAATGAGTAAATTTCAATTGATTATATATCAATCAATTTTCATTTTGATCATAATCATCTTTGCATTTATACCACACTACCAAGCCATTGTCTTCCAACCTAACCATACAAAAGCAGACCTGGCCTACATTTTAGCAAAAGATGAAACTACCTTTCAAATTAAATATACCCATTCAATTCATTTATCGGATGTAGTCGAAAGCTATAAAATTACTCCTCACCAAGAAATTCAACAATATGAGTTGGTGTATGAAGATTTTGCTATTGGCATGCCATCCGATGCTGAGGAAGGGGAAACGTTTGAGCAGGTTAATGGAAGCTACTACATCAAAAATATGAAACGGATTTTTCCTTTCTTTTATTTACGAATCGGACAGGTTCGTGCAAATCATAGAGTGATTTTTAATAACAAGGAATACCCATTATCCCGTTCAATAGAACCTGGGACCTCTGTAAAAGTTGAAATCCGTAAATTAAACTACATTGAGATATGGAAAGGAGTGAATATCCTTGAGTCACTATGAAGATGCCCTTTCTGATGAAAAGCAACAAGAGCTTTTGGAAAAATTTGACCCAGAGGCAGGAACGAGAAAGCTAATCGGGGTGTCTGGCTGGTTAGTATTTATAGGTTTATTGTCATTTTCATTGTTTCATGTCTATACAGGGATATTTGGAATGCTTACAGCCCAGCTGCAGCGTTCCATACATTTAGGTTTTGCGCTTGCTCTCATTTTTTTACTGTTTCCAGCACGTAAGAAAAACCGAGGAAAGGAACATAAAGTTGTTTGGTTTGACTGGATACTTGCTCTTCTTTCAATAATCGTTGGCGCTTATTGGCCTTTGTTAATTGACGACTTAGTTTTGAGAGCTGGAAATGTAACAACTCTTGATTTTTATGTGGGTCTAGCTGCTATTCTCTTAGTTCTTGAAGCTACTCGCCGTGCTGTTGGGCTTCCTATAACCATCATTGCACTCATTTTCATGTTATACGCTATTTTTGGACCTTACATGCCAGGCTTTATTGCGCATCGAGGACTGGAACTCGATCGTTTGGTACAAACGATGTTTTTTACAACAGAAGGAATACTTGGTACACCACTTGGAGTATCTTCCACTTTCATCTTTCTCTTCTTATTGTTCGGTGCGTTTCTCGTAAAAACAGGAGTGGGGCAATACTTTAATGACCTTGCTATTACGATTGCAGGTAGGAGTACCGGTGGTCCTGCTAAAGTTGCCATTTTCTCAAGTGCATTACAAGGAACAATAAGTGGCAGTTCTGTTGCAAATGTGGTAACCTCTGGATCCTTTACAATTCCAATGATGAAGAAACTTGGATATAAAAAGGAATTTGCGGGTGCAGTTGAAGCTTCAGCCTCAACTGGAGGGCAATTAATGCCACCTATTATGGGGGCTGCTGCATTCCTTATGGTTGAATTTATCGGAGGAATTTCGTATTGGGAAATAGCAAAAGCTGCTGCGATTCCTGCTGTCTTATATTTTTTAGGAATCTGGATTATGACTCATTTTGAAGCGAAGCGAATTGGACTTCGTGGGTTAACCAAAGAAGAAATGCCTAATCGGAGGGAAGTCTTCAGTAAACTTTATTTATTACTTCCCATTATTGCGGTCATTTTCTTGTTAATGTCAGGGATGAGTGTCATTCGCGCAGCACTTTGGTCCATTGTTATAACGGTAGTAGTTAGTGCTATTAGAAAAGAAACCAGGATTGGCATAAAAGGAATGGTTGAAGCACTTGTAGATGGGGCACGTACAGCACTTGGGGTTGCTGCAGCTACAGCGGCTGCGGGTATTATTGTAGGTGTCGTTACCAAAACAGGATTAGGCTTAAAAATGGCAAACGGTCTGATTGATTTAGCTGGAGGTGCTTTGTTACCAACCTTATTTTTAACGATGATTGCTGCCTTGATTCTGGGAATGGGTTCACCGACAACGGCCAATTATGTTATTACATCTACCATTGCTGCACCAGCGATTATTTTATTAGGAGTACCAGATTTACCTGCACATCTGTTCGTATTTTATTTCGGCATTATTGCCGATATTACACCTCCAGTAGCCTTGGCTGCTTTTGCTGCTTCTGCTATTTCAGGGGGTGAACCATTTAGAACCGGGTTAAATTCTTCTAGACTAGCTATATCCGCATTTATCATTCCATATATGTTTGTTTTATCACCGGAATTACTGATGATTGATACAACATGGACCAATTTGATTTGGGTTGTGTTTACGGCTGTCATTGGGATGATTGCTATTGGTGCTGGGGCAATTGGATTTTGGCAGAGAAAACTGGTTTGGATCGAGCGAATTGCTTCCCTTAGTGCCGGATTATGTTTAATTTATCCAGAAAATATTTCCGATATTGTCGGTTTGGTATTGTTTACGATCTTACTGGCTTTGCAATATTTTTATAAACGGGATCAGATTCCTAACGTGCAAAATTGAATAAGTGGTAAAACTCGGTACTTCACTATTTCGGGTACCGAGTTTTTTTGATTTCTTTTCATTATTCGCTTCTATTTATACTTTGCCCTATAGAAAACGTATTTTATGATAAATTTTGGTACAATTGGTAGAATAAATTAGAAGTCTTGACCAGGGGGATACATAATATGGAACCATCCATAAATAAAACTGACAGGCCGCCTTATGCATTATTGCAGTTTTGATGATTGGTGCTTTTATTGCTTTTTTAAATAATACATTATTAAATGTCGCGTTGCCTTCAATCATGAAGAACCTAGATGTGGACACATCGACTGTACAGTGGCTGAGAACTGGATTTATGCTGGTAAATGGGATCATGATCCCTATTACTGCCTTCTTATTTCAAAAATATACGGTTCGACGGTTATTTTTAGCCGCGATGTGATTATTTACGGTTGGTACTCTTATAGCTGGAATCGCCCATGCATTTCCTTTATTATTAACAGCGCGAATGGTTCAAGCTTCAGGTTCTGCTATTATGATGCCGCTGTTAATGAATGTGATGCTGGTAAGCTTTCCTATTGAAAAAAGGGGAGCTGGTGAAAGGGAAATTGTACTTATGACGATTTCTCTTTTTTTATTTGGGGTATTGTAGAATTGTCCTAAATTTTAAAAATGGGAATATAGTTTAGTACGGTTACGATTTATTATTGGAGGGAGGGCTAAATTTTAAAAGGACATTGTTAAAACAGGGATGCTTGAAAATTCCTGTAAAATTGTAAGCGATTACAATAATGAAGTGGAAATGGGGGGCTGTAATTGAACATCTTATTATGCTGTGCAGCAGGTATGTCCACCAGTCTTTTGGTGGCAAAGATGGAAACTGCTGCAAAAGCAGAAGGAATTGAAGCGAAAATATGGGCAGTGAGTGCAAATGAGGTCAATAACCACCTGGATGCAGCAGATGTATTACTTGTCGGTCCGCAGGTGCGTTATTTGTTGCCTCAATTAAAGAAAAAGGGACAAGAAAAAGGGATTCCTGTTGATGCGATTAATCCTGTACATTATGGAATGTGCAATGGTGCGGAGGTTTTAAAGTTTGCGAGAAATTTAATAGGTTCATAATTTCACATAGGGGTGAATAGATATGGCCAAATTTACTCAAGTACTGGAAGAAAAGTTTATGCCGATCGCAGGAAAAATTGCTGGTCAGAAACACTTACAAGCACTACGTGATGGAATTATCTTAACGATGCCACTTATCATTATTGGGTCTATTTTCTTAATTATTGGATTCTTACCGTTTAAAGGGTATCCAGAATTTATGGCAGGTTTATTTGGCGACGCTTGGCTGACCAAACTGCTTTATCCTGTAACCGCTACCTTTGATATTATGGCGCTAATTGCAGGCTTTGGTATCGCCTATCGATTGGCAGAGCATTACAAAGTAGACGCTTTGAATGCAGGAGCTATTTCTGTTGCGGCATTTATTCTTGCCACACCATATTTTACGATGTTTACACCAGAAGGGGCTAGCGAAGCTATTCAAGTTGGCGGGGTACTCCCTATTGCATTACTGGGAAGCAAAGGGTTGTTTGTTGCGATGATCCTTGCCATGTTTTCAACTGAACTTTATCGATTTATTATTCAAAAAAATATCGTTATTAAAATGCCTGACGGAGTACCGCCTAGCGTAAGTAAATCTTTTATTGCTCTATTTCCTGCCTTCATAGTTATTTTAGTGGTTTGGCTGATTCGTTTATTAATAGAAAATACATCCTTTGAAACGTTACACAACGTAGTTGGACAGCTGTTACAGGAACCGCTGGGGGCTCTTGGGGGATCGTTAATTGGTGCCTTAATTGCAGTATTCTTTGTTCAATTATTATGGTCAACAGGCTTGCATGGTGCAAGTATTGTTGGTGGGGTAATGGGGCCAATCTGGTTGGCAGCTACGGATGCAAACAGGATAGCACTAACAGCGGGTGATGAATTGCCGAATGTTGTTACGCAGCAATTTTTTGATATTTTCATTTATATGGGTGGTTCCGGTGCCACATTTACATTTGCCTTAATGATGCTGTTTATGGCAAGAAGTCAGCACTCCAAGACATTAGGCAGATTAGCAATTGGCCCAGGAATCTTTAATATCAATGAACCAATCACTTTCGGGGCGCCAATTGTCGCGAATCCACTGCTTATCGTTCCCTTTATTCTCGCTCCACTTGCTCTTACCATTACTACCTATTTTGGTATGACCACTGGTTTTGCACCTAAGACTGCAGGAGTTGCCGTTCCATGGACCACACCGCCAATTATCGGTGGCTACCTTGCAACAGGCGGAAATATCAGAGGTGCCTTAATGCAATTAATCAACCTAGCCGTTTCCTTTGCCATCTACTATCCATTCTTTAGAATGTGGGATAAACAAAACTACCAAGTCGAACAAGGTGGTAATAAATAGGCTGTGTTAAAGCTAAATTAATTTTAGCACTCTGTTGATTTTTGCGGAAGGCACGTAGACTCCTTGCGGGAGGACCGGGGCAGGGGAGACCCCGCAGGCGCTTAAGCGCCGAGGAGGCTTCCCGGACCGCCCTAAGGTGCGCGAAGTGCCTGGAGCACAAATCAACAGACATTTATAACACAGCCAAAATTAAAAGAATACAAGAGAGCTTGCCAGGAGGCAGGCTCTTGGCATTGCATGAAGGAGGGTTCCATGAATAAAGAAGAATTATATAACCTGTCATTTCAATTAATCTTGCATAGTGGAAATGCAAGAAGTTTAGCAATGGAAGCAATTTTTGCATCCAAAGAAAAAAACTTTACAGAAGCCTTTGAAAAACTAAAAGAAGCTGACATTGAAATAACTTCAGCACATATGTTTCAAACACAATTGATACATGCTGAAGCAGCTGGAGAATCATTTGATATACCTATTATTCTGATTCACGCCCAAGATCATTTAATGACGGCTATGACATTGAAGGATTTAGCAAGAGAGATGGTCGAAATTCGTCAAGAAATGAACTAAGGATAACGAGGGGGAAGGATTGGTGAAAACGTCTATTAAAATCACAACCATCGGCGGTGGATCAAGTTATACACCTGAGCTCGTCGAAGGTTTTATTAAAAGGTACGATGAACTACCATTGCGGGAGCTTTGGCTTGTAGACGTAGAGGAAGGAAAGGAGAAACTGGAGATTGTTGGAAATCTAGCGAAACGAATGTTTCAAAAAGCTGGACTTCCTGTTCAAGTTCACCTGACGTTAGATAGACGGAAAGCATTAGCAGGAGCTGATTTTGTCACCACACAATTCCGTGTTGGTTTACTGGAGGCAAGAGCAAAAGACGAGAGGATTCCGCTAAAATATGGTGTTCTTGGGCAAGAAACGAATGGACCAGGGGGTCTATTTAAAGCATTAAGGACGATACCGGTTATTTTGGATATTGTGAAAGACATGAAGGAGCTCTGTCCCGATGCCTGGCTGGTCAATTTCACGAATCCGGCTGGGATGGTAACGGAAGCCGTTCTCAGGTATAGCCATCATCAGAAAGTAGTAGGTTTATGTAATGTCCCGATCGGCATGGAAATGGGAATAGCAAAGCTGTTAAACGTAGAACATTCACGTGTACGTATTGATTTTGCCGGGTTAAATCATATGGTTTATGGCCTAGACGTTTTCGTTGACGGTGTAAGTGTAAAGAAACAGGTAATCGAATTTGTAACAAACCCAGATAATTCTAGCTTTGTTAAGAATGTGCAAGGTCAAGGATGGGAACCAGAATTTATCCGCGCATTAGGGGTACTCCCATGCCCATATCATAATTATTACTATAAAACGCGTGAAATGGTCGAAAAAGATCTAAAAAATGCAGAAACGATTGGGACAAGAGCCGAAGTGGTGAAAAAATTAGAGGACGACCTCTTCGAGCTATATAAAGATCCTAATCTATCTATCAAACCACCGCAATTAGAACAACGGGGAGGGGCTTATTATAGTGACGCCGCTGTACGATTAATTTCATCGATATATAACGATAAATGTGATATCCAACCTGTAAACACCCTCAATAATGGCTCCATTGCCAGCATTCCTGCCGATAGTGCCGTTGAAGTCAGCTGTATTATTACAAAAGAGGGGCCGAAACCTTTGGTTATGGGTGACCTTCCTGTACCCGTCTGCGGTCTGGTTCAACAAATTAAGTCCTTTGAACGGGTTGCTTGTGAAGCAGCTGTAACGGGTGATTATAATCTAGCGGTTCTTGCTTTAACAATCAATCCGCTAGTTGCATCGGATACGATTGCAAAAAAAATCGTTGACGAAATGTTAGAAGCGCATAAGGAGTATTTACCTCAATTCTTCTAAAAGAAATAAGGGAGGGGCGGCTTGATTGATTAAACTGATTGTCAATGCAGATGATTTTGGATATTCTAGGGGAGTTAATTATGGAATTATCGATGCTCATAAATATGGTATTGTTAATTCCACTACCATGATGATGAATATGCCTGGTGTCAATCATGCAGTAGAACTGGCGAAAGAACACCCCACACTAAAGGTTGGGATACATCTTGTTCTAACTTGCGGAAAACCTTTGCGGTTAGACGTTCCAACTCTAATGGATGAGCAGGGGAATTTTAAAAAACTAAATGATTTTATTAAAGATAAAAATCTTTCCTTAATGGAACTAGAAAGAGAATGGACCAGACAAATTGAACGATTTTTAGACTTTGGTCTCACAGCCACCCATTTTGACAGTCATCATCATGTTCACAGTATTCCAGAATTCTTACCAGTGATACAGAGGCTATCAAGAAAGTACAATTTACCTGTAAGGCGGATTTCAGAACAGCCAATTGAAGGGGTGCCGACATTTACAGACTGCTTTTTTCATGATTTTTATGGTTCGGGTGTATCCCAGGATTATTTCATTGAGTTATCTCAGCGCGATGTAGATAATCAAACGGTCGAAGTAATGTGCCATCCAGGTTACTTAGATTTTGAAGTATTAAATGGCTCGTCATATGCTGCTGACAGAGTGAAAGAGACAAGTATCCTAACCTCCGTTACTTTGCCGAATAATATTAGATTAGTATAAAATATGAACAGCCATCGTTTGATGGCTGTTTGCTATTATTCCTGATTTAATTAGCAATGGTTGTTAAACTGGTTGATTTGTCCGCGGATTTCTCCGTCAGGATTTTGGACTGTATGGGCATTGACATATGTTTTTCCATCTCTCATAAGTTCTATTAAATCTGAAAGTGATTTTCCCATTAAGGGACCAACAAGATCATCTGCTGTAATGATACCTTCAACGACTCCTTTTTTTACACTTATACTAGGGTCAGCTGGACCAAATAGAAAGACGACAACAGGACCGTTTACACCTCTTCTCCCTAAATGAATATGAGCCTGAGTAAAATTATCAAGATTCTTTACAGTTAGACGATATCCAATCCTTCTTTCATCTCTGCTAACTTTAAATTTTGCAAACCCAAAAGCATCTGTTCGAACAGGTGGGACCTCCTCGGAACCTTCTAATATCGCAAAAAACAATTGATTATTTTCCATCATATATATCCTCCAGAAAAACATAATTTATGTATCATATTTTCTAGAGGATTAATTGCTTGTACGAATGTCCTAAGGTATTGAAACCTTTTCACCATAAAGATTTTTTTCGCTGTTTTTATTTTAGATTTAAATTGGACTGGTAATGTAGTAGAAATTCCATATTTCGATTTAATTTTATGTTTATGTAGTAAAATAGTACCGCGTTTTTAAAGCATTTTCTATTTTTAAGGAGAAAAAACTACATATGAAAAGACAATATGATTTAGATTGGATTCGTGTTTTAGTAACACTTGCCGTTTTTATACATTAAAAATAAAATGTAAACAGGCTGTCGAGTGATTTCGGCAGTTTCTTTTTTTGTGAAATGGTGAATGCGTATAGAGAAAAAAGATAAATTTGTTAAAATGATATTATTAAGGAGGAATGTACAGATGAATAGATGCGGCTGGGTAAATCAGGATCCACTTTATATTGATTATCATGACCATGAATGGGGCGTGCCTGTGTATGATGACCGATTGTTATTTGAATATTTGAACTTAGAAGGGGCTCAAGCAGGCTTAAGCTGGTACACCATATTGAAAAAGAGAGAAAATTATCGTAAGGCATTTGACCATTTTGACCCCAATATCATCATTTCCTATGATGAAAAGAAAATCGAAGAACTTTTACAAAATGAGGGAATTGTACGAAATAAACTCAAAATCAATGCCGTCATATCGAATGCAAAGGCGTTTTTGAAGGTGGTGGAAGAATTTGGTTCCTTTAGCGCGTATATTTGGTCTTTTGTAGATGGTAAGCCGATTATCCACCACTTTAAAGATTTATCAGAAGTTCCAGCTACAACGGATATAAGTGATCGATTAAGTAAGGATTTAAAAAAACGCGGCTTTAAATTTGTTGGATCGACGATTTGTTACGCGTTTATGCAAGCGACAGGAATGGTAAATGATCATGTAGAATCATGTTTTTGCTACCACGAAAGCCAGGTAAAAAATACATAAATCACTTTGTTCTTTATATTGAATCGAATGTAAGATTGTAATACTAATTTCATTCTGAAGCGGTATTAACCCTTTACTCTGTTGATGTTATAAATTGTTATGTTCTTAATAAGGAAAATTAACGAGAATTTTTTTAACTTGTTTTGAAACCAATGTGAATGAAGAACGTCTAATATGATAAATCCAATTTCAGGAAATTATTTCAGGGGATTTGCAGGAATCTTGTGTCGGAAAGCGGAATAGATTAGAAGAATGAGAGCGGATTTATTTTTCTGAATATTCGGAAGTGCTTCGCGAGGAATGACGAGATTTGGGGAAAAGAGGAGAAGTAATAAATGTCTATACGGACCTGGACGATTTCATTCATATTAATTGGCAGTTTAATAGGGTTAGCGGGATGTGCGGAGAAAACAAACGGTAACGGGTCAGACCTTGAGAACAAAGTAACAGAACTTGAAAAAAAGCTTGATGAGCAAAAAGCTGCAGAGGAAGCGGCAAGGAAAGCAGCGGAAGAAGCAGAAGCAAAACGTAAAGCGGAGGAAGAAGCTAAAAAGCCTAAAGTGGTAAATGTAGTCGATCCAAATACGAAAACCATTATTAAAAGCCTTATTCCAGTCGATATGGGATTTGGAACAGATAATGAAAAATATAAGCAGGAGCTTGAGAATTGGGCTAAGGAATTAGCAAGAGGAACAGATACAACCCCTGGTTATGACTCGAAAATGATCCTTGATAAAATTGATGCCAATGGTCAAGTGATTAAAGGGAAACCAAGAGTCATTCTAGAAGAAGCAGAACTTGTGACTAACATAATCGATGCTTCAGTCAAGGGAGGAGATGTTATACTTCCTATCTATGTGACCGAAAGCGGATATAAGCCAGAGGATGCTGCCCATTTATCTGAAGTAGTCGTAGCGACATATACAACAAAATTTAATCCTAGTATAACGGGAAGAAATAAAAACATTGAATTGTCTGCACAAGCGATTGATAATGTCATTGTTGGAACAGGAGATATTTTCTCCTTTAACCATACGGTCGGACCGAGTGACGAAGCACATGGATATCAGCCTGCCCAAGAAATCGTTAATAAACAATTGGTAATGGGAATTGGCGGTGGTATTTGTCAAACATCCTCTACTTTGTTTAACGCAGTGGATCAACTTGCTGTTGAATATGTAGAATGGCACCATCATTCTCTGACAGTAGGGTATGTACCAGTAGGTCGTGATGCAACGGTTTCATATGGTGGAAAGGATTTTCAATTTAAGAACACAGCGGGTGTGCCGTTATTGATTAAAGCCATTTATAATCCGAATGGCACCTTTACGGTTGAAGTTAGGACATCAGCAGCATACCAAAGCCTACTTCAAAAAAGATAAGTTTTCATAGGGAAAGACATGTACGCAATCACATGTCTTTCTTTTTGCTTAATTGATGAAGCCTTTTTTCGTGTGAACCTAATTTAAACTAGGTCCCAGCCCTGTCCAATAGTAATGTACTGAATAGTTTATCCTGAGAGTACAATCTGTCAGGAGATGATTTTTTAATGCACAATATGAATAGCATGGAGCCAAGTGAACTATGTCAGGAGTTCGCTAGAATACTTGGTGCAACTCCTTCGGTAATCAATGGGGTATGTACAGCAACGAGGTCCAGGACGAATATCCATCCTGTGGTTTTAGGACGTCGTGCTGAGTCTTTTATGTTTGTTCCACAGGCATTTTCTTTTGAGAATATAGGAAAAGATGGCAGAGCATTATGTCTGGGAGAAACCGTTATTCTTCAGGATGAGATTAATCCTTTTATAACAAGACTGCGCAAGGATGGAATTATTGTAACTGCCCTGCACAACCACTGGCTTTTTGAAGAGCCTCGTTTGATGTATATTCACTTTGAATCCATCGATGAGCCGCTAGACTTTGCTAGAAAGGTTGCAGATGCACTAGAGGTACTGACTACACGGAACATCGGTCGTTCAAGTAGAGCTAGACAGGCAACAAATAGAAGGGCAGAAGAACTGTGCGAAGAGTTTCACGATATTCTCGGAGGCATGAGCACGTTCGAAGATGGAGTTTGTATGGTGATGAATACCCGGACTAATATCATGGCGCGTATATTAGGGAGGAGAACCAGGTCGTTTCTAGCTTTACCGCAAATGTTTGTGTTTGAATCGCTTTCCTCTGACGGTCGTGCTCTCTGCAGCGGTGAAACAGTCATTCTTCAAGAAGAACTGAATCCATTTATCAGTATTCTTCGTGAACATAATATTATTGTTACTGCATTCCACAATCACTGGCTTTTTGAGAATCCAAGGCTTATGTACATTCATTTTGAAAAAATCGACCGGCCGCTCGATTTTGCAAGGGATGTCAGGGACGCATTATCTGTGCTAACAGAAAGAGAAATCCGACCTAATAACTCATAACCTGACTCTCTATGAATGTAATCATTGACAACAGGGGATTCTAAAGAAAAAAAGGATGGAATAAAACATTGGAATCACTAAAAGGTCAAGTAGCATTCATTACAGGTGCCGGTTCAGGAATTGGCCGTGCTGCAGCACTTAAATTAGCTGAAAACGGAGCAAACATAGCCTTAGTCGATTTACACCCTGAAAACTGTACCGAGGTTAAAAAGTTGGTTGAAGATAAAGGGAGCGAAGCCATTATTGTTGAAGCCAATGTTTCTTCTGTAGAAGATATGATAAACAGTTACGACCATGTAATAGAGAAATGGGGAAGACTTGATATTGTTTTCGCTAACGCTGGAATTAATGGTGTTGTCGCCCCAATTGAAGACCTTTCACCAGACGATTGGGATCTGACCATTTCTAATAATCTCCGAAGTACCTTTTTAACGATCAAATATGCGATTCCTTATATGAAAGATAATGGCGGCAGTGTGATTATCACTAGCTCCATTAATGGTAATCGTAAATATAGGGGCTTTGGGATGTCAGCCTATAGCACATCTAAAATTGGGCAGATGGGATTCGGAAAAATGGCGGCTCTTGAATTAGCCAAGTATCGTATTCGCGTGAATATTATTTGCCCAGGTGCTATCGAAACGCATATCGACAAAAATACATGGAAAGAGAAAGAAGAATTAATGGAAATTGAAATTCCTATTATCTATCCTGAAGGTAGTCAACCTCTTGAGCACCATGCAGGAAGTCCAGAACAAGTTGCTGAACTGGTGTTATTTTTGGCTTCCACGCAATCTAATCATATTACTGGTACTGAAATATACATTGATGGTGCTGAATCACTCTTATAATATTTTTAACATGAAAAACCACGAGAATCCTTCCGGATCATCGTGGTTTTTCAATTTTATTCTATGCCTTCAATTGTAATTTCTTTAGCAGGGAGGAAGTCTTCATCCGTATCCAAATAGGTGACATTTACTTTATCTCCCTCTTTTAAGTAAATAACCAATGGTTCTTTTTCGGAGGAAACGATATAACTTTTCTTATTTTCTAAAAGGAATGACACTACAGTGAAGTCGCCTGATTTTTCTTTATAAACACGGAGAACGGTACCTGTTATCTGTTTTTCATCCGCCTTCGAACTGCCATCCACTGAACCGCCGCCTCGTTGGAGCGCGGTTTTATATTGTTTAAGAGCTTCGTTTGGAGTAACCCCAAACACGGAAATTTCGGGATTAGCGGCTGAAACGATAAAGTAATTCTGCAAGAATCCATTCGAATCCAACACTGGTGTCAGCCAGCTTGCTTCACCGTAGAAGTTATAAATGACAGGCATTTCACCATGCCATTTCTTTTCAATAAATTTCTTTTCAATTATTTGCAAAGCACCTTGTGAATCCATATAAGATTCTTCAGGGTTACCTGTATAATATGTCGCTTCCCCTGTACGCGAATTGGTCAAGGAGTAGCCGAGCATGGAGTCGACTCCTTCTTTCGGACTTGTGAAGTCAGTGAAATAATACATAACTCCTTTTTCATCAAAAATCGGACTTACATTAGCCTCTGTTCCTTCATCTGAAGGAAGTTTTACATCTGATTTTCCGAAAAGACTATTCCAAAATCCATGAACATAGTTTCCAAAATAGCTGTTTTGCAGGCTGACAATTTCAGGTGATACGGCACCATCAATAAACTCGGGAACATTGGCTAAAGTATATGACTTTGTATCTCCAGTTTTCGAATCTACTACAACAACACCTTTGACATCAAAGCCATTTCGTGCTGAAACAAATTCACCAAACGAGCGGATGTAAAAAGGTTTTCCTTCATCATCAATTTCTAATTGAACATCACCGTAGAAAATATGCTTCGAGAATTGCATACGAATATGTCTTTCAACATCTTTATTAAAGAAGGAAGATGGTGTATAAATCATGTCTGATTTAATGAATTTTGGATTCGCTGACGAATCGGTTGCACTTAAGGTAAAATAACCAGGTGTTTCCTTTCCTTTCCACCATTTGAAAAATCCAGAAAACTCAACAGGTGCAATATAGACAAAATCTCCATTTACTTTTTGAATTTGAAGATTACCCAACTCGTAATAGCTCGTATTTGGTACTTGACCAAAAGCTTTTTTCATTTTATTGCGGGCAAACTCTGGCGGTACACTAGCAGGTGTTTCTTTTTCATCAAAAGTCTTAATTTCTACTTTTTGGTCCATCTTGGCGATCTCATATTTTTCATCCGCGTTAAAGAGAAAGGCAGTGAGAAAGTATATACCAAGGATCAGACTTACTGCAAAGAGCAGTGCTTTCACTTTCCTTTCCATCCCTGTAGAAATGAGTGCACCTAATGCGGTAATAATAATAGCAAGAACCCATAAAGAAGAGAGGTTTCGATCATCATTCGTAAAATAATAGTAAGCAAAAACAGAAGGTATCAAAATAACGATTAAAGCAATAATTGCTCCCGGAATTACCTTTCTAGATTCGTTAGAACTCTTTTTATTATTTTTTGTATCGGTGGACTTGTCATTTCTATAAATCGGTATAAGAACAAGAGCAGACGCAATAGCAACAATCAAAGAAAACAAAAACATATTCCCCATAACCAATTCTCCTTTTTTAAGATATCTATTTTCAAAGTCCCTATATATACGATTGTATAGGTATAAAGTTTCAATAAGTTTTAGCAATAAAAAAAGCTCCCTCAGAACATGATTCAGAGGGAACTTGTATCTTTATTAAGGCTTTTTGTTTTCTTCGTTGGAGCTTCTTACATCTTGTCTGACTGGAGTTAGTTCTTCTGATGCTTCTGTTTGGTATTGTAATTGCCTTGTTTGCTGTTGCCCGCCTTTATCTTTAATGACATTATTTGCAACATATTTATGGAACATATATTCAAATAATGCAACACCAAGTGCGGCAATTAACGACATTGAAAAATGATTGTCTCCATAGGTTAGGCTTTCGCTCATCAACCATATGATGAGAAATGCTAAGCCAAAATCTGCAATGGTTGCTATGGTATTATTGGTTCTTGGTAAAATTAGCAGATCTCCGATTAGATAGGCTGCGACACCAAGAACAAGTGTGATAAGAAAGATGTTGCCAAATGACATGTCATAAAGTAAACCGAGGATAAGCGACAAAAGGACAAGACTTGAAACAAATTTAATGGCCATTGCTTTTACGTGTTTCATTCTTTCCACCTCCTTTGAAATTATTGTGTATAATTTATTAATTATTATTCATTACATTGGTTTCCAGCATTTTTTCAATGAAGTCAAAAAAAGTGCCAGGCACCGCTCAAGATTGAGAAGGTGCCTGGCACTTTTTTTACTCGTATGATTTTTCTAATTCATCAATTAGTGAACCGACATAAGCTACTGCTTTTCGGACTGGCGCTGGTGTTGACATATCAACACCAGCATGTTTCAAAAGCTCAAGTGGTTTCATGGTTCCACCGGCACGAAGGACCTCTAGCCAGCGGTCAACTACAGGCTGACCTTGTTCCTGAATCAATTGTGCGACTGCGGTAGAGGCCGTCAATCCTGCAGAATAAGTGTATGGATATAAGCCCATGTAATAATGAGGCTGGCGCATCCAAGTTAGGCTTGCACCTTCATCGATTTCCACCGTATCTCCCCAGAATTCTGAGAGCACAGCTATGGTCACATCGGATAAAGTAGTAGCAGTTAGTGCTTTTCCGTTTTCTGCTAACGCATACACTCTGCGTTGATATTCAGCCTCAAGTAAATGAGTGACAAAATTATGATAATACGTTCCTAGCAGCTGAAGCACTACCCAGCGGCGCATTTGTTTGTCTTTATTATTTGCTAAGAGGTGTTGTCCTAATAAAAGCTCATTCATCGTAGATGGAGCTTCAATAAAATATAAGGATGGGCGCACATTCATGATTCTTTGATTTTTGTTTGCCAGGTAAAAATGACCTGCATGACCGAATTCATGTGCTAGAGTAAAGCAGCCGCGCATATTATCCTGCCATGTAACTAAAATGTATGGGTGCGCACCATAAGGGCTTGAACAGAAGGCACCTGTCGATTTACCGATATTATCAGCTAGATCAACCCAACGCTCCTTAAAGCCCTTTTCAATGATTTCACTATACTCTGGTCCCATCACCTTCAATGACTCCAAAATAAGTTCACTTGCTTCTTGATAGGTTGTTTCTGGATTAAAATCAGGATCTAATGGTGCTTTTAAATCACAAAACTTCATAACATCAAGGCCTAAAGCCTTTTTCTTAAGTTGAGCAAACCGGCGCATGTGAGGCGCTAGCTCTTTAAAAATAATATCGATTTGGTTGTTGTACATTTCAAGTGTTACTTGCTGTGGTTCTAGAAGCATTTGTTCAACTGACTGATAGTTTCTTAAACGGGAAAGTGTTACTTGCTTTTTTACTTCAGTAGAATAGGCAGCTGCAATTGTGTGTTTATATTGTTTCAGCGTTGAAACGAAGGATTCATAAGCTTTTCTACGGATTTCTGTATCTGCAGAGAACTCATAGCGGTTTTCAAATAAAGCAAAAGAGACAGGTAATTCATTCCCTTTATTATCTGCGATAGGAGCAAAGTCCATGTCTGCTAGCTTTGCCATGTTATAAATCGTATAGGGGGCCCCATGTACCTCGCCTAAAGCAGCCAATACTTCTTCAGTTTCTGGTGTAAGTCGATGTTTTTTTGTTTCAAGCAGCTCGAGTAAATCTTTTCGGAATGGCTGAAGTTCTGAATCCTCTTGAAGATATTTCTCAACAGTTCCTTCTTCAAGTGAAAGGATTTCAGAATGAATAAATGACAATGCAGCAGTCATTTTTGTTCTTAGTGCAGCCAATTTAGCTGAATTGGCCTGATTGACAGGATCAGTCCCATCAGCGGATTGCTTTAAGCTTGCATAGGTCGCTGCTTTGACCATTTTCATTAATAGGTGTTCTTCCGCAATCAAGCATGCTGTCAACTCTTTTGAACTAGTATGTAACGTACCTTTAAAGCCCTCAATTTTTACAGTATCACTTTCAATCACGGCAAGTTCTGCTTCCCATGCCTGATCTGAGACAAATAGATCATCTAGATTCCATGTTAATTCCTCTGGAACCTCTGCGCGGGTGAGCCGCTTTTCAACGGTTTTTTCCATTCATATCTCCTCCTCTAAAACCTTCGTGTCCTAAGTAATATCATATATTATTAGAATATTAAAGCAAATAAAAACTGAGTCGAACTTTTTACGTTTCGACTCAGTTTATTTACCATTCTCTAGGTTCATAATTAAGATCGCTAAATAATTGCTGCTTTTCTTTTTTCGTTAAATCTCTCCATTGACCAACAGGGAGATTTCCTAGGTGAATATTCATAATCCGAATTCGCTGAAGGCGGACAACCGAATATCCGAGAGCAGAGCACATCCGACGAATTTGCCGGTTCAACCCTTGTGTTAAAATAATCTTAAAAACATACTTTGACAGCTGTTCCACCTTACATGGGAGAGTTTTCGTATCTAGAATTCTAACTCCTTGTGACATGTTTTTCAAAAACTCAGAGGTAATCGGCTTATCTACCGTAACGATATATTCTTTTTCATGTTTATTTTCAGCACGTAATATTTCGTTAACGATATCTCCGTCATTCGTTAAGAGGATTAACCCGTCTGAATCTTTATCTAATCTACCAATGTTAAAAATTCGCAGTGGGTGATTAACTAAATCAATGATATTACCTTTAATATGTCTTTCTGTTGTGCTAGTAATTCCTACAGGTTTATTTAAAGCAATGTAAACATTATTTTTGGCTACCCGAATGGTTTCACCGTTTACACGAACCACATCTCCAGGTTCGACTTGACTGCCGACTTTTGCTACCTTCCCGTTAATCGTGACTCTTCCTTCTTCTATCCACTTATCTGCACCGCGTCTTGAGGTTTTTCCAGACTCGGAAATAAATTTATTTAATCGCAGGTTAAACACATCCTTAATTTCGTTCAATATGTTCTTAGAATACTTAACTGCCAGCTTAATTTCAAGGTTAAGCTTACTGAAGTTTTTACCTAAACCAACTCTTTTTCGTATTTGTTATAAATTTCGAACAGGGGAAAAAGGTTTCTCTAGACCCACTAGATGTTTTTGTTCAATAATATAGAAAGGGATAAGAAGAGGGTGATGAAAATGGTTGAAGAACAAGGTTTTTTGGATTTAAAAAAGGGAGAGCGCGGAGCTATCGTAAGTATAATTGCCTATATTTGTTTGTCTGCATTAAAACTAGCAGTTGGATATATCGCAAATTCTGAGGCATTGAAAGCAGACGGTTTAAATAATGTAACAGATATCATTGCATCAGTGGCAGTTCTTATAGGTCTAAAATTATCCCAAAGGCCAGCGGATGATGATCATCCTTACGGACACTGGAAAGCAGAAACCGTAGCTTCCATGGTGGCCTCCTTTATTATGGCAGCAGTGGGTCTGAAGGTTACATACGAAGCGATTGTTACTATTTTTTACGTACAAAAAGAAACGCCAGATGTTATCTCTGCTTGGACAGGGCTATTTTGTGCGTTCGTGATGTACTTGGTTTATCGGTATAATAAAAAACTAGCAACAGAAATTAACAGTCAATCTGTCATGGCAGCAGCAAAGGATAACCTCTCTGATGCCTGGGTCAGTGTGGGTACCTTTATCGGTATTATGGGTGCACAGTTTGGACTCCCCTGGCTTGATCCTTTAGCAGCAGTAATTGTTGGACTCCTCATTTGTAAAACAGCATGGGACATTTTTAAAGAAGCATCTCTCTATTTAACGGATGGATTTGACGAAAAGCAAATAGATATTTATAAAGATACAATCCATCAATGTCAGGGCGTTAAAGGTGTTAAAGAAATAAAAGCGAGGAATTACGGTAACAACATCGTCGTTGACGTCGTCATACTCGTTAATTCCACATTAGATGTAAAAAAGGCTCATGATATTGCCACAAAAGTTGAAGAGGAGTTAATCCGTACACATAAGGTGTATGATGTACATGTTCATGTAGAACCTAAATAAGACCGTACATAAAAAGCAAAAAGGATGGAGTTTTTACGCTCCAATCCTTTTTGTTATCTATTAATTTTTTCTGCGCGTTTTATATACGAGCATGTTATTTCCATCCCAGCCTCTTGTGATAATGTAATTACCACTTATCGTTTCGTATAGTCTTACACTGCTAGGATTTGTTTCATCCCATTTTTCTTCTGGTGTATGTTTAGTTGATTCGTTTTCTTGTGTGTTTTGTTGGTCTGATTCAATCCATTTTTCTATTGGTGTATGGTTAGTTGATTCGTCTGTTTTTGCGTTTTCTGGGCTTTTTTCTATATCTACTCTTAGAGAATCCCTGTGCTTTGGTCTATGACCCCAGAACTTGAAAGAATCAAATATGGATCTTTTTTCCTCCGTTAATTGATTCTTGTCTGCTTTGAAATCTCCCATTGTTTGCACCTCCTGTAGCTTTATAAAGCAGTAACCAACTGCTCCTCCTCAAAATAGTAAAACAAACCATTGTTTTTACTAATTTACGTAAAGCTACCTAGAAATGCATGGGCAAACGCTCAGTCTATAAAATTCTAATATTCAAATTGTCCCTGTATGGTAAAGGCACTATCTTAGTGTTCTTCTTCTTCATTTTCATCCAATTGTTGAAAGAAGGCAGTTATGATTTGGTTAAGCTGAAGAAGCTCTTTTTCCCAGACTTTTGCTGGGTTGTTTTGCAGTGTTTGTAGGGCGCTTTCGATTAGGAATTTTCTTGGTGCCCTCGTATGCATGATTTCTTCTTGGATAAAATCTAACAGTTCGTTATATTTTTCCTGGTCGTTACTATCTTGAAAGTGTTTGGTAATGCAATTTCTCATAGGACTGACAATTTTGTAAAATTGGTCAATCAATTCATGATTATTTTTCTGAAGCCCAGGGAGCCATTTTTCTAAAAGCTCAGGGGGGTGCAATTGTTCGTCAGCTTCAGTAACTTCTTCCACCATTTTGACTAACCGATTCACACTAAACCTGACGACATTGCTAATTTTCTCATTTGAATCGGTTGCCAAACGATTGTATTGGAGATTGTTTTGCAAGAGTCCCTGAAACATAATGGCACAATCTAATAAGTATGGTTTATTTTTTTCGCCGAAAATATCGATAAACCTGCTAAACATCCATCTTAGTGAACGTAATCGTGCGATGCGGATATATTGTTTCAGGTCTGCATCATTTGTTGACATTACTTCCTCGTAAAGAGCAATTAACTTATTTTTTCTATTTGAAACCATTTGCATTTCTAATTGTTTAATAAAGACCTCGATATCTGAAGGGCTTTTCCCAATTAATAAATCATTTCTTTCCTTTTGGAGTTTTTTAAAAGTTGCTTTATAAATAGCGATTAATAGCTCACTCTTTGATGAAAAATATTTGTAAAAGGTTCCTTTTGAGATACCGCTAAAATCTAAAATGTCTTGAATCGATGTAGCTTGAAAACCTTTTTCAATAAATAATTGATGGGCCTTATTAATGACATGCTGTTTTCGATCATTCATTTAATCACCTATAATCCA
>JAPSKD010000230.1 GCA_031177865.1 Bacillus sp. (in: firmicutes)
CTCCTGTTCTGATTGGGGCGTTAGGATCAGTAATATCATAGATTTCTACAGCAAAACTGCCTCCAGCATTTGAAGCATATAGAGTCGTATCTGTAACTTCCAATGCGAAAGGAGCACTTAAATTTCCGTCGCTATTAATTTGTCCTACACGGCTAGGTACTGTTGGAATCGTAATATCATAGATTGCCACAGTGTTATTACCTTGATTGGACACATAAAGTGTTGTCCCAGTGATGACCAAACCTGAAGGAAGATCTAAATTACCTCCATTGATTTCTCCAACATGGGCAGGGGCAGCTGGATTGGTAATAGTGTAGATTTCGACTGTACTATTACCCTGGTTTGCTACATATAAAATGTTACCCGTGATTGCCAATGCAACGGGATTAAGTAAATTTGCTCCGTTAAACTTACCTAATCGCAATGGTGCTGTAGGAACTGTAACATCATAAATTTCTACATGGTGCCCGACAAAATTTGTTACAAAGAGAAATCGTAATTGGCTAATTCCCAAAATCATCACATCCTTATACTGTGTTGTAATATCGTATGCGTCTTGATTATGGCTTGTACATGATTTCAGCCTGCCAAGTTTCTAATAGAAAAAAGACCCGTTATACAACGGATCCTCCATGTAAAATTTAATGTCGTTAAGTGTTAGCAAATCTATAAATAATACACACCTCAACTGAGGGAAAGATAGATAGAAGTTTATAATACTTTGTGGTTCAACTGAACATGCACCTTTTACCTTATTCCAAAATTCCACCTTCATAATTAAACTCAAAATATCGATTAACGCTGTTACCTGATTCATTAGTGGCGGTAATTCGGTAGGAGCGATAATTTGGAGTAGATTCATCAAAATAAATCGTCTTTTCAAATGAACTTGGTAACTGTTCCGTGGTCTCCTCATCAGTAAAAATTAGACTATCGGCATCCGAGCATCCTTTGAACGTGACATCATGTTCTCCTGCAGGGAGGTGTGTCACAAGCTGGGTAGGACTTTCAATGTTTAGTTTAGGAAGCGATGTATCCGGAGATTCCTTAAACGTAAGACCATTTAGGATAAAATGATAGGAAAGAAGAGACGGGTCTTCCGGTGATTCTGCTGGATTTGACGTAATCACTAACATATAATCTCCTGGTGGCAATTCATCGCCATTTCCATACATGACTGACCAGTTTTTATCAGTGATGATATAATCGGATCCCAGTGTATCAGGTTCCCAACTGATGTCAATGATTCCTTTCTTTGAAGTTGAAAATAGGTAATAATGTGTTTCGAGATCACGATAGATCTTGCCTTTATATTCAACCGTCATTTTGACTTTTTCCTTTTGTTTTTTCTCTGTTTTCATCTGTGCTGCAGATACACGCTCATTATCCGGCATTGGAGAAAACATTCTAGGAGTGAAAAACAGCAGGAACACCAAAAAACAGATCAGAATATAATTAAACCTTTTTGATTGAAACATAACAATCATCCTTTCTTGATGACAATTAAAATTTTTGGATTACGATCTGTGCTTGATTGTATGCTGCAACTCTTTTCTCTATAAAGTAGACGATATCGTATGAGTATGGTTACACTGGTTTCTGAGAAGATGAGGGTTTTTATCAATTTTCAGAGGCCTATTTTTATGAAAGGTTTCATGGAGAATTTTAATAATATGTTTTAATTCGTTTGTTGTGCTTATCCTAATAAACTAATAATATAGTTATATACAACTTTAAACATTAATTACGATTATTGTTAGAAATGGAATCAGTTTGCACATGTGAATACATAATCCAAGTAAAGTCACATTTATAAAAATATAATCAACGAGGTGTAATCGATGTTTATAAATAAAATGACAGAACTTTTAAAAATTGAGTATCCAATCATTCAAGCTCCCATGGCGGGAGGTATAACGACTTCGAGGTTAGTATCCGAGGTTTCTAATGTTGGAGGTCTTGGAATGATTGGAGCTGGCTATATGACCCCAAATCAAATCCGAGAACAAATTAAGGAAATAAAGCAGTTAACATCAAAGTCATTTGGTATAAATTTATTTGTTCCTAACGAATTTGTTTATACAGAAAGTGAAGTAACATCATCCAAACAGCTATTACAGCCCATTCGTAATCAATTACGTATACACCAAGATCAAAACATAGACATCCCAACAAGTGATAGTGTATTTGAGACATTTAATGAACAAATCAAGGTTGTTATAGAAGAAAGAGTTCCTGTTTGTTCCTTTACATTTGGTATACCTTCTGAGGAAGTTATTGCGGAATTAAAACAAAATAATATTTTTGTCGTTGGTACAGCTACAACAGTGGAAGAAGCCATTATAGTTGAAAAGTCAGGAATGGATATGGTTGTGGTGCAGGGTAGTGAAGCGGGTGGGCATCGAGGGAACTTTATTCGTGAAAGTCATGATAGTTTAGTGGGTTTAATGTCATTGATTCCACAAGTTGTCGATCATGTCAGCATTCCAGTTATTGCCGCTGGAGGAATTATGGACGGGAGAGGTTTAATGGCTTCTCTATGCTTGGGTGCAATGGGAGTCCAAATGGGTACTGCTTTCTTAACGTGTATCGAAAGCGGTGCACAACAGGTATATAAAGAAGCTATTATGCACGCGAAAGAAGACGATATTGTCTTAACTCGAGCTTTTTCTGGCAAATGGGCGAGAGGATTAAAAAATAAATTTATTGCAGAAATGAAGAATCACGAAGATTTATTACCAGATTTTCCAATTCAAAATACACTTACTCAACCTATAAGAAAAGCTTCTTCTTCTCAACAAAATGCAGACTACCTATCACTGTGGTCCGGTCAAAGCCCTAGATTAGCAAAAAATCAAAACGTACAAACGTTAATGAATAAAATTATTACTGAAGCAATTAACATAAACATCAAAAAACAGATTTAGTTCTATAAAAGTAGAATAATAACTGATAAGAAAAGGTATCTAATAAGAGCATTTCCTCATTTGAAGGAGAAATGCTCTTTTTTATGATAAACACACTCTATATAATTTCTACTAATGTATAAATCAGGAAGGAATTTACAAATAATACATTTAAATCTTACAAAAATGGAGATGATCCTTTGTCAGCTTCAATGCCGCATGAAGATGGAATAGACCACACGATGAGCCTTATGAGGGAAGGGTATTTATATATTTTGAATAGGCGCCGAAGTTTTAACTGCGATGTATTCGAAACCCGTTTACTCGGCAAGAAGGCGATCTGTATGGGTGGGGAGGAAGCAGCAGAGATTTTTTATGAACCAGAAAAGTTTCAAAGAGAAGGCTCTGCACCCCATCGGCTGGTCCAAACCTTATTTGGCAAGAATGGTATTCAAACATTGGATGGAGAACACCATAGACGGCGTAAGGAAATGTTTATGGCGCTTATGTCCCTATTAATCTAAAGAGATTAACCAATATTGTTAAAGAAGAGTGGATAGCTGCCGTGAAAAAGTGGGAACAAATAGATGAGGTAGTCTTTTACGAAGAAGTGCAGAAAATTCTTTCCGCGGCCGCTTGTCGTTGGGCAGGTGTAACAGTGCCAGAAGATGAAATAAAGAATTTACCTAATGATTTAGAGGCGTTGTTTGAGTCACCAGCTGCTATTGGTCCGGATCATTGGAAAGGAAGAAAAGCACGCAATCGAGTTGAAAAGTGGGTAGGAGAACTAGTTGATAAAGTAAGGGATGGGAAAGCAACTCCACATGAAAATACGGCGTTACATAGCTTTGCCTGGTTTCGTGACTCCAATGGAAATCTACTAGATACTGATACGGTTGCAGTAGAGGTAATAAATATCCTAAGACCGATCGTGGCGATTTCAATTCTCCTCAATTTTACGCTATTATCCTTGCATCATTATCCTGAAGAAAAAGAGAAACTTAAAATGGGTGATGATAAATATGCGAAAATGTTTGCGCAAGAGGTACGGCGCTATTATCCGTTTTTTCCATTTGTCTCTGCCAAGGTAAAAAAGGAATTTGTCTGGAATGACTTTAGATTCGAAGAGGGTACTTTGACATACTTAGATCTTTATGGAACCAATCATGATCCTAAAATTTTGAAAAAACCTGATGTATTCAATCCTCAGCGCTTTGCTGATTGGGAAGGAAGTCCCTTTGGATTCATTCCGCAGGGCGGCGGCGATTATCTAATGGGGCACCGGTGTGTGGGGTGAGTGGGTCACCATTGAAGTTATGAAGGTGAGTCTGGATATTCTTGTAAACCGAATGAAATAAGACGTTCCTGACCAAGATTAAAGTTACAGCATGGTCAGTATTCCAAGTATTCCGCATAGTAAGATAGTGATAAATAATGTAAAGCTGGTTGATTAAAGTAGAAACCGAATTCGACATGGTACATGCAGGCCTGATTTCTACAAGGGAATCATGCCTGCATATTTATTGTGGTCACACTACACTAATGGCTTTCTATGATCTCTGTGAAATTTGTGTGTTCCTGGGTAAAAATGTTAAAATATTATAATAATTTATATAGGTTAATAGATGGAATTAGAAAATATGGTAGAAGGTGATTTCTATGAAGCCAGTTGTATATTTAACAGGACCGACTTTGGAATTAAAAAACGAGTATTTAGATTTTTATCAGGAATGGAAAGATAGTGGAGAGGATATGGTACCGTGGGTGATTAGTAAAGACCCTTCAAATTTCGAGGATATGATTCAATTTTTACTAGATAATGAGAAAGGTGAGAATCTCCCTCCTAATTGGGTACCAGATTCTACTTTCTGGTTAGTCAACGAGAATAAAAAAGTTATTGGTGCTGTTAATATCCGACATCGACTCACAGAAATGTTATCGAACTGTGGTGGACATATTGGGTACGGAATTCGTCCTTCTGAAAGAAGAAAAGGATATGCGACACAACTTTTATATTTATCCTTAGAAAAAGCAAGAAAATTAGGGATACAAAGTGCTCTTGTTGTTTGTGACGAGAAGAATAAAGGTTCAGAAAAAACAATATTGAATAATGGTGGGGTTCCAGATGTTGATTATATCGAGCCAGATGGAAATATTGTAAAAAGGTTTTGGATAGAGTTATAAATTACAACTTAAAATATTCTTAAAATAACAATACCCTGCCAAGTTACAGAGTGGCAGGGATTATTTATGTTACTAGTTTAAAGCAGTCTTAATGACATCTATATTTTTCCTCATGATGCTTAAGTAGTCTTCTTGGTCCTTCTGAATAATTTCTGATACTCTAGGTGCGACATTCTGTTGAAAGATCACGTCTTGATCTAGTTTTTCTAATTTCGCATTTTGGAACGTAACAATCTTGTTCTAAAACGAAAAAGTACCCTATTACGAAAACTCAAAAAAAATATTTTCCAAGGTAAATCTATAGACTATATTTCTTCCAGATGAAATACCTAATTGTGAAAACTTTGTGAAATTAGTTTTTTATATTAAAAAAGTATAGACATCGTGTTAATATGGATAAAGTTGTGACCAGGTACTATTTAATAGAATTTAGAACTAGAGTGAAAGGAGTCTTATCTTGAAAAAAATCATGTTAATCTTGTTTTGTACATTAATAATGGTTCCCTCATTAGTTCGTGCACACACAAGTTTATCCACCTCCAATCCATCAGAAGGACAAGTTGTAACGAAGAATCTTGAACAAATCACCCTTACTTTTGCTACTACAATCGAAGATTTAAGCACGATGGATTTACTTAAAGATGGAAATGTAATTCCATTAGAAGCAATCAAAGTTGAAAATAAGCAATTAATGGGAACAGTAGCAAAACCATTAGAAAACGGATCTTACATAATCCAGTGGAAAATTGTTGGCGAAGATGGTCATCCAATAAAAGGTGAAATTAATTTCGTGGTTCAAATGAATCAAAATGAAGCAGAAACAAATCCTGTTACTCCTGAGGAAAGCGAAATAAATCAAGAAGATGACAGCCAAACCAATCAACAAGAACAAAACAGGACTGCTGATACAGTTGAAAAAACAGACGATCAAACTAATAACAATTCATCAACCATGCTCATTACCGTTTTTATTATCTTAATTGTTATTTTCGGAATTGTACTTTTACTATTTACTAAAAAGAAGAAGAGTTAAATTGTTTTGAAGGGACGTTTTTATTAGATGAAAAAGTTAATAACCTCTTTTGTATTCACGTTTGGATTCCTTTCACTTTATGCCGGGATTGCCAGCGCTCACGTTACCGTACTACCCAAGGAAACAACACAAGGAAGCTATGGAATGTTCACGGTTAGGGTACCATCTGAGAATGAATCTGTACCTACTACACAGGTAACAGTAGAATTCTCTTCAGATATTACTATCAGCCGTTTTGAACCTAAGCCAGGCTGGAAATATGAAATTGAAAAAGATGCAACAGATAAGATTACAAGTGTGACATGGACTGCAGAAGGTGAAGGTTTATCACCAACGGAGTTCGGACTTTTTAACATGCAGGGAAAAGTAGCAGACACTGCTACTGAAATCGTTTGGAAAGCCTATCAAACATATCAGGATGGAAGCGTAGTAGAGTGGGTTGGAGCACAAGATGCGGAAAAGCCTGCCTCTGTGACAACGGTAAATCCTAAGCCAGCTGATGGTGCTGGAGATCATCATGGTACTGATACAAAAGAAGAAGTGGAAACGGAGCAAACCCAAGAAGAAGTTAAAGAAACAACGAGCCCTTCAAATGCTCCATTATATGTTTCCATTGCTGCTTTAATCGCTGGGTTGTTAGCACTTGTTATTTCACTTAAGAAAAAAGCATAATTTTATTACCAAAAAGACAGAAGATTTTAATTTTCTTGTCTTTTTCTATTTGGAGGAGGAAAAAATCTATAAATCTAAGACTTTGGTTGTATTCAAATATCTAGTTTAAGGAGTTATTATATTGAAATGTGATGGTTTTTAACCATTGTAATTGCTAAGAATAAAGGAAGAGGTTTTGTGAATGGCTTTTGATTCATTTATGATTGCTTTTTTAGGTATAGGATTAGACTATGAGATGTTGAAAGATATAGGGATTTCTATTGGGATATTGGTATTATTTATTTTATTTAGAAACATATTTACCAAGTATGTATTCCAGTTAATTTTAAAATTGGCTCGAAAAACACCTACAGATTTTTTCACAAAAATCTTTTTAGGTTTTGAACGCCCATTAGGATGGGGCTTTATTATTTTAGGTTTATATGTTGCAATGGATTATTTTCCTTTTATTGAACAACATAATGCGTTATTTTTAAAATTCTTGCGTTCGATGGTGATTGTTTTAATTACATGGGGATTATTTAATTTATCCTCTCCTACAACGGGAATCTTAATTAGCGTGAATGAAAAGATTAATAATAAGATAGATTTAATTTTGCTTCCGTTTATTTCAAGAACAATCCGTGTCATCCTGATTGCCATTAGTGTCAGTATTATTGGTCAGGAATTTGATTATGACGTCAATGGATTGGTCGCAGGACTTGGTTTAGGAGGTCTCGCTTTTGCTTTAGCAGCCAAAGAAGCGGTTGGGAATCTAATTGGTGGTATCGTCATTGTGACAGAAAAACCTTTTTCGATTGGTGATTGGATTTTGACACCTAGCGTTGAGGGAACGGTAGAAGATATTAATTTCAGAAGTACTAAAATTCGAACCTTTAGTCAAGCGCTCGTAACCGTTCCAAATTCGACGTTAGCGAACGAACCCATTACAAACTGGAGTCGGATGGGGAAAAGAAGAATTACTTTCCACTTGGGATTAAACTATCAAACTTCTAAAGAACAAATTGAAAGAGTGGTTAAGCGGATTGAAAATATGTTGAGGACTCACCAAGAAATTCATCCGGACACCATCATGGTTGCATTCGATCATTATAATGACAGCAGTCTTGATATTCTTTTGTATTTTTTCACCAATACTACGGTTTGGGGAGAACATGTGAAAATAAAACATGAAATCAACCTAGCTATCATGGGGATATTAGAGGAAGAGGGAGTAGAAGTCGCTTTTCCAAGCAGAACTATTTATGTATCTCCACAATCTAGCGAACTATTTCAAACAATGGGTTCATTTGATTGAGAACGTTAAAATCAACACAAAACCACCAATTTTGGTGGTTTTGTTTCTTTAAAGTTAATCTCAAGCATGATTCATTTATTTAAATTTTCAACAATCTGAAGCGATTCTTAAATAGGAATCGCTTTTCTTATTCAAGATCCTCTATAGACTGTCTCTTATTTAAAAGTAGAGGGAAAAGAGATGGTAATTTCAAGGTAAATAATGGAGGGTACTTGAATTTG
>JAPSKD010000231.1 GCA_031177865.1 Bacillus sp. (in: firmicutes)
CGATGAAAGATGCGAACTTACTGTATCTCTTTCCAATAGGGGATCATAGCATTCAAACGATATTGAAAGGTTCAAAAGAAGCAGCTTTCTCGATGTTGGGCTTTGAACTTTTTCTCTTTATCCATCCCTATGTTCATTCTTCCGGAAAAGAAAAGCTCGTTGCCATCACTACAGCAAACACCTTTGTCACAGTCTTTTATACCTTTATGGTGGTCGCAAGTATTGTCTATTTCGAACCCAATGTGGATATTGCACTGACTCCTGAGCCGTTATTGTATATGATTAAAGCTTATTCATTTCAGGTTCTCGAAAGGACGGATTTATTTTTCTTATCGCTCTGGCTTGTCATCGTTGCTACTTCCATAGCAAACTGGCTATTAATATCCTCAATGGGGTTGGCCAGCCTTATTCGAAAAAAACACTATGCCCGCTTTCTCCCAATTGTTGCTGGGATCTATTTAGTATTGGCCCTTATCCCCGATCAAGGGAAAGACTTTGAACGTTTTAATCAGGTTCTTGGGCCTTCGCACTATATTTTTATTGTCATTATACCGGTACTTCTATTTATTCTTGCGTTTATTTTGACAAAAAAAGAAGTGGTGAATAAGGCATGAAAGGCAAAAAGCCTATCTTGGTAATTCTATGTTTATTACTTACTGGCTGCTGGGACCAGCACCTGATGAAAAATGCGGTATTGGTTCAGATCTTAAGTTTTGATTTAACTCCGAAAGAAGAACTTTTATTAGGGGTCTCCATCCCCGTTATTCAGGAGTCCTCCGGGGGTCCGCAAGCCATGGTGAAAAGTGAAACATTTTCTGCGAGCGGTCATACACCGAGGGCCAGCCGTCTGAAAATCGACCGTGAAATAGCGGGTATATTAGATACATCTAAAAATAAACTGATCCTGTTCGGCGAACGTATGGCTGGTACCGGTATTTATTCCTCGTTGGATGTCATTTGGAGAGATCCGCGTAATTCACTGGGTGCTACACTAGGGGTTGTGGAAGGAGAGGCAGTTGACCTGCTTAATCTTAAACCAAGACATGAGACAAATGTAAGCGAATATATACAAGACGCTCTTACTAGCGCAGAAGAAAACTCGGTCATTCCGAGTCAAACGATCCAGACGCTCGCTTCGGAAATGATTGATCCGGGAGAAGATACCGTCCTGCCTTTCCTTAAAATGAATAAAAAGAAAAGCGCAGTGGTTGTAGGATTAGCCCTAATGAATGAAAAAAAATATGCAGGATATTTACCACCACAAGAATCAACCCTCCTGCTTTTATTGAATAACAAAAAAGGAAAAAACGCACGATTTACAAAAAAAGTAAATAATGATAAGCAGCACGTAGTAAATGATTATATTTCCTTTAATGTCCAAGATGTGAAAAGAAAATTAGAGGTTCAAGTTAAAGATAGAGAGGTATCAGTTTCGATAAATTTGTATTTAAAGATAAGCGTTGAAGAGTACCCAAAGGGGGATGTTCCAGAGGATATAGATCGTCTAAATAAGTTATTATCAAAAAAGCTTACTGAAGACGCGAAACAGGTAATAACAAAATTACAGCAGGCGAATTGTGACGCATTTGGAATTGGAAGGAGACTGATTGCGTTTCACCCCAAAACCTGGGAAATTCAAGATAAAAAGGAATATTTTAAAAATATAAAATTTAATACCATGGTCAAAGCTGAAATTATCAAACACGGAATTGTCAGGTAACGATCAAAATTAGAAACCACGAGCCCAAGTAGCTTTGTGGTTTCTTTTTTGAAAAAGACGGAATATTCTTGGATTAAAAGTATATATGTATAGTGAGAAGTTATTAACCTAAAGAAAGGATGATGTCTGAATGGATTGGCTATGGCTGGTTGGTCGGGCAGTATTTGGTCTTTATTTTGCTTATTCTGGTCTAAATCATTTCATCCAATTTCAAGGTTTGAAGCAGTATGCTTCCTATAAGGGAGTACCAGCACCAGGATTATCTGTTGTCGTAACAGGATTAATGCTCCTAGCTGGGGGTTTGAGTATCCTTACGGCATATTGGATTGAATGGGGACTATATTTATTGGTAATATTCCTCGTTGTTTCAGCTTTCATGATGCATAATTTCTGGAAGGAAACCGATCAGAATGCAAAAGTAGGCGAGATGAATCAATTCCTAAAGAATATTGCATTAGCGGCAGCTGCTTTAATGTTACTTTCTATCACAAATTGGACTTGGTAAATTTATTAATAAAATAGGTGGATGGATTTGAAAAAGGATCATCAATGTGATGATCCTCAGATTGTCGAGAAAGGTTATTTTTCTCGGCAATTTTTTTTTGTCTGAGTCTACCCAATTGAAAAATCATAAAAAATATGTGCCTGCACACTGGCCTGTTGATTTCCGCTCCAGGTGCTTCGCGGACCTTAGGGCGTGCCGGGGAGCCTCCTCGGCGCTAAAGCACCTGCGGGGTCTCCCCAACCCCGTACTCCCGCAGGAGTCTTCGCACCTTCCGCTCCAATCAACAGGGGAGAATTAACCTGGAGATTGCTACACACCTTTTCCAACCTAGCTCAGTGTATGGCAATCTTTTTCATGTTTTGGCAGGCTGCGGTGAGTAACACTTCACTCGCATTGTGCAATCCCCGTAACCTACAATAGCGAAGCCCATGCAGTTCTTTTGAATCTGCGAAGCTTCGCTCTACTTTTTCTTTTCTAAATTTATAAAGTACTTTACCTGACTTTGAAAGTCGGTTAAGTCGAACCTTCTCCTTATGCCCCTCCCAAACATGTCTGGTAACAACTTTCGTTTTATTTTGAGATTTTGTGCACTCCAGCAGGAGTGGGCAGTTGGTACCCTTTTTAGGGTCTGACTTATATTCCCGATAGCCTTCCCTTGTAGTTGTACGATATTGTAATTCCTGACCATTTGGACAAACATACAAATCTCGTTCTTTATCATATGTAAACTTCCATTTAGGAAATATGAGGGGATTACCCTTACACTCGATGCCTTTTATTCAGGCGTACTCGAATTTCCACATCAGCTTTATAAAAAAGCTGGGGTCCTAGCAGTCGATATGGAAAACTCCGCTTTATTTGTTATTGCCGCTTTAAAAGGGGTAAAAGCAGGGGCGATTATGGCCATTGATGGCTATGCGGACGCAGAGCTGCGAGATGAATACAATCCACACAATGACTTGGTGTCGAACGCGGTTGAAGTAGAAATGAAAATAGCTTTGGATACGATTATGGCATTATAGGTATTCGTTTTTGCTGGAACGTTGAAGATTTGATAAAAAAAGCCGACTTACCACCACATTATTGGAAGAAATAGTCGGCTTTTAATCTTTCATTTGCAAAGCTGTGACTCTTTGAATTTATTTTTATATTTTTCTGGCTGTTACGAAAATTTTACTAGTGCATGGTAAGGCTTATTTGAGATAATAGTTGCATGTGTTTATTTAGGGCGAATGGAAGGCGAAAACATGACATCAAATACGTTTTATTATTTAGGATTAATTTTTGTATCTATTGTTTGGGGTATCAATTTTGGAGTTTCTCGTTGGGCAATGGACGTATTTCCTGCTGAGGTGTTTGTATTTCTTCGATTTGGTCTAGCCTTGCCGGTTTTATTTCTTATCTTAAAGTGGACAGAAGGCAGTGTACGAGTGGAGAAACGTGATTTGCTGAAACTAGCGGTTATTGGTTTGATTGGCGTGACAGCTTTAGAGATTATGGTTATGTACTCAATTAAGTATACAACCCTTGCGAATGCTTCTTTATTAAATGTTGCACCATGGCCAATTTTTGCTGCTCTTTTTGCACCATTATTTACTCGAGAAAGAATAAGCATAAGAGTGGCAATTGGCGGCTTTATTGCGTTAGTGGGAGTAACGCTGATCATCCTTGGAGGAAAGGATGGCTTTGATCTCAGTTCTCAGTATATGATAGGAAACTACATTGCTTTAGCTATCAGCTTGATCGGTGCACTATTCAATTTGGCGTGCATGCCGTTGATGAAGAAGTACTCACCTCTTCGTGTAACCACGTGGTACGTTTTATTTGGTTCACTATTTTTATTTCCATTTACCGTTGATAAATGGAGTAGTATCCAATGGGGTAATCTTTCTATCATCACATGGGGAGCCGTTACTTACAATGTGTTACTATGTACAGTCGCTGCCTTTGTTATTTGGAATATCTGTATGAAACATGTAGGCGCAGCCAAAGCAAATTTCTTCCGTTATTTCGTACCAGCTGCGGCTGCTGTGGCAGGTGCTTTATTCTTTAACGAATCCATTTGGATTACACAAATCGTTGGTGGATTAGTTATTATTCTTGGTCTAATTTGGATTGGCACGGAGAGAAAACAACAGATACCGCCCATTATGAAAATCTCTAACTCCAATAGATAAGCAATTAATATCTTTTTACAAAGTTATCGACAGATGGATTGGAAAAGTGTAAAATAAGAAAATCCTAAATAAAAATCCGCGTACTGTGGTCGAGGTTGTAGCACCCCTCGTTAAAAAAACTAAGACGAAGCAGCATTTCTCTTAGAGGTGCTGTTTTTTTGTTGTTCATCTTAGATTCTAAAGGGAGAGTGGTTTTTATGAGAATACTATTGTATTTAGTTTCAATCGTTGCTGCCAACGTCGTAACTGCAGCATTCGCACCATTAACTATGGGTATGTTTATCGTTCCAATGGGAACATTTTTAATCGGGGCAACATTTATCTTTCGTGACTTGGTGCAAAACAAGTACGGCAGAAAGAAAACGTACTTGTTTATTGGATTAGCACTATTCTTATCGGCAGTAGTTTCATCAATTCTAGGGGACACCTTAATCATCGTTTTGGCATCTGCAGTTACTTTCGCTATAGCAGAAACAACCGATACAGAAATATATTCAAGACTTAAATTGCCAATGAGCTTACGTGTTCTTTACAGCGGAATTGTCGGAGGGATCTTGGACTCTGCGATTTTCGTCGTTCTCGGTCTGAGCCCGTTAGGTGCAAACTTCCTTCCATGGGAAGCCGTTCCAGCAGCAATCTTAGGTCAAGTCATTGTTAAAACAATCATTCAAGGAATAGCAGCGCTCATCATTCATCAAACCAATAACATGAGCAAAAATACAGTTGCTAACTAAGTTAAAGCCCCAAACTCTTTTCATCGAGTTTGGGGCTTTTAATATAAATCATAGTCCATCAACGTCTAGTACGGACTATGGTAGTCATATATTCTTATTACTCTTGAATCTTTAGAAAAGAGGTGTTTGTAATCATGTTTTCTGTTACCGGAATGTAGACTTTCACTTTCTTTTCAATGTCCCATGTTATGACGTTAATTCTCTTTTTTCTAAGCTGTTTCCTTTTCGTGTCTTACAGGAAAAATCTTAAATCATACCAAAATATCATTAAATGGACATTATTTACTACATTAGTCCTTTGTGAAGTTTCGTTCCATTTGTGGTTAATCGTAACGAACCAATGGGAAGTGGCCGATCTCCCATTACAGCTTTGTTCACTCAGTACGTTTTTATCGCTGTTTTTATTTTTGAAACCCAATCAGAAAGTGTTTAATCTGTTATTTTTTATCGGACTTCTTCCTGCGATATTAAGTATGGTCACACCCGATATCGTCTACCAATTTCCTCATTTTCGATTCTTAAAATATTTCCTTCATCATTCAATCATTCCATTCGCTGTTTTGTACTTTATCCTCTTTGAAGGGTACAGAGTTCCTAGAAAAGCAGTTTTCACCAGTTACCTTTCCTTAAATGTCATTGCAGTAGCAATATTTTTCTTAAATCGGTTATTGGACACTAATTTTTTCTTCTTAGCAAGCCCTTCGGAAACAGAAACCTTACTGTCATTCTTCGGCAGTGGGATTATGTATTACGTTAGCCTAGAAATAGCGGCAATAATTGTATTTATCATCACGTATATTCCAATGGGAATTTTACAAAAAAGAGAGGAGAAACAGCTGATTCAATGACAAAGTGTACAGTTTTCATAAAAAACCTTACAGTTAATACAAAAAAGTGTACAGTTTTTACAAAAAACCATACAGTTTGACAATTACCACTGTTGGAGTAACAACTTTTTTGATTGTAGGGAAATAATCGGATTAGTCAGCTTGGTACAGGGATACTTTCTCCATTTGTCAGGTGTTATGTCAATGGGTATTGGTCTAATCATGGGACAATCAAGGTACATAGTATGAGATTGTGGTTATTTAGTATGTGACAAATAACCAATTCATTAGTGAATGAAAATGTTGAAATAAACAAATTGGGTGGGGAAATGTATGAAAATGAATGAACAAAAACATTACCGAGATGATTTGTTGGAATGGTGTTATGCTATCGAGAAAAATTGGGATAGTATGAAACCGAGGTTTTCAAAACTCTATGACATCGAAATCATAAAAGAATGGAAAGAATCTTGCAGTCAATTAAAAGCGAAGTTATGGGAAGACAGAAATGCCGATATCGAGGACTATGAAACTGCAAAAAATTTATATGAACAATGGGAACTACTTTATAGAGAATCAATTGCTTATCCAGAAGAGCTTGAAGTCGTTTCTGAAAATCATGTGGAAATGGATAGACAAATCCACATCGATGAAGATTATTTACAACTAAACGCTCATCGTGAAGAGATCGAGGTTGAATCTGAACAATATATTGATTTGGAGGAACTAAACCAATACCGAGAAAATTTGTTGGAATGGTGTAATATCCTGTCTTCCAATTGGAATAAAAGTAAACCGAGGTTATTAAACCTTGTTAATAACGAAATGATAGAGGAATGGGAAGGAAAGTGCTCTCGATTAAAAGAGAAATTACAGGAAGACCTGCCATTGGACTACGAAGACTATGAGACAGCTAATACTTTGTATGAACAGTGGAAAAATCTCCTTGACGAATTGTATTCTGATCAAAAAGCGGTTGAAGCTGGATGAGAATTAAAGTATAGGAGTTTGCAAATTCTGATCAATCATAAGGGATAATTACAGAAAACTCCCTCTAAAAGTGGAAGGGAGTTTTCTTGCGGATACTAAATGGTGAAAATGAGTAAATAGGAGCGAATTTTGTATTTGTGTGGCCTATCCAGCTTTTTCATGTATAGTAGAGGAGAAGATAAAAATGCAGAACCAATACAATGAAAGGCTGATGATATGAAGGTTGCTATTTTTGATTTTGATGGAACATTGTTCCCGGAGGAGACTTTCCCGCTTTTGATGAGTCATTTAAAGAAACATCCTATACATTTTCAAAAGTACCGTAAATTCTTCCTTAGAATACTACCTGTTTACCTAGCATATAAATGTAAACTTTACCCCGAGCAAAAAATGAAAGAATACTCAATGTGGTCTTATATAGCTGCTTTCGGTTCTTCTTCAAAAGCAGAAATCGATGAGTTTTTTTCTCAAATTGGCGGGATGATGAGTCAAAACCTGAGTGATCATATGTTACATAGACTGGAACAACATAAAAAAGATGGATACTATACAATGCTTGTCTCAGGAGCATATGAGCCGCTCCTGAACTCAGTCACTGAGGATGTTACCTTTGATTGCATCATTGGAAGCAGTATTCCATATGAGGATGAAAAACTGAGGAAGAATGCTTCGATAAACTATATATACGGTGAACGAAAAACAGAATTTATTAATAACCATCTATCAAGTATGAAAGTTGATTGGCAAAACAGCTTTGCATATGGGGACAGTTACACAGATTTAAATGTTCTTGAATTAGTAGGAAATCCTGTCGCGGTGAACCCTGAACCACGTCTCTTAGAAATTGCTAATCATAAAAAATGGGAAATCATTTCGTAACCATACAGCTTTTCGACAGTTCGAACAAAACGAGAGCGTATCCTACTAATGGATACACTCTCGTTTTTGATAAAAATTCTCCTAGTTTATAGATTGGATAATACTAATATAACCACTAGCGGCACTAAAACGATGATATAACCGATTGGATTACCAAAATTGAGGGTCCAGCCAACGCCAAAGCGTTTTTCTACAAAAATGGAGGGATCATTTCGGTTGAAGTAAAAGAGTCCGCCTTTCCAGTGTTAGTCATCGTCATAATCCGTTATTTCGTCCCGTGCCTTACCGAGATATTGTTTATCAGAACGACCTACTTTTACAGCAAAAACAATGGTTCCGGCTAAAAGTATGACAAGGAAAATGATTGGCGTCGCCACCATCGGCGTTCCTGCAAATAAATCAGGGTGTATCGTTGTTAATTGGAAGTAACTAAACAAAACGGTAAGCAATAAACTAACGCCAAACATCAGCCAGCTT
>JAPSKD010000232.1 GCA_031177865.1 Bacillus sp. (in: firmicutes)
TAACTAAAAAGGCTGCCCCTTCTGGATAAGGATTTAACGTATTGACGATTTCAGTAAGCTTTGATTGGTCTAATGTCACAATAAGAGTCCCATAAGATGAATTCGTTCGGAATCCAAGGTTGTGAGTCAACATCATCGAAGAATTCCCCTTTTTCTGAGAAGGCTCCTGTTCCACCCAATTTATACTGTTCTTTTTTGCTAAGATGTCTCGATAAAAAATCTTTACGGAATCATCTTTCACGGTCGTGTAATTCGGTCGAAATAAGATGGGTGTTTCTTTATCAACGAACAGTTCAACCTGATCGATCAGCGGCTGACTGCCTTGTAGGACGCCAAGAAACTTTTTAATTTCTCTTGTTGTGGTAAACTCCCTGATAAAATCAACTTCATTTAACGTTTTGCGAAAATGCGGGGCAAATGCCCACTGAGCGATGGACAATTCAAGAACATCTAATTGGTTATTAATATTCTTGGCCCTTTCCTCAATTTGGTTTTCATGTAAGTTGGTTAATTCGTTTTCCACTTTCCCGGCACCAAATAGATAGATTCCGACCCCTGAGATAAGTCCTGGTATAAACGTAATGAGTAAGATTAGAATAAAATTCTTACGAAAATAACGACTTCCCCATCCAAACCCCAGACTTTTCCTAGATTTCTTCAAAAACCTCAGCAATTGTTTCCCCCCTTAGCTTGACTCTAATTCTGAAGAGTTAGCAAATTTAAATTATTTATGTATTATAACGGTGTAATCAAAAAAAATCATCAGATTTTTAGGTAGTCAGACCTCTCGTTAGCTGAACAACCAAAAAAATTAAAACCCATATCACTCTCATGGTGATATGGGCTCGCTACTATCCTACTTAATGGTTGATTTTTTCAAAGATAATTCCTCATTAAGCTTTTCTGCCAACTGTATTAACTCCAAAGGTTCGTTGATGGTATACGTAGGCTGTTCCGTTTCATCTGCGGGGGTCTTGGTATATCTTGGCGCCCAGTCCATAAACACGTTCTTAATCCCAAGTAGGTTTGCTCCTTTGATATCCCTTCTTAGATTATTTCCAACCATAACAACTCTGTCAAAGTCTTTTTCAGAGAGATCAATGGCGCCAATCGCCGCTTTAAACATCCGGGGACTTGGTTTCAATTCCTTGATATTTTCAGAGTAAATCATCGCCTCGAAGTAATCATATAATCCATGGTCGGTTAACATATTTTTAAAAGATTGTGCCAATCCATCTGCAACTAATACAAGTCGATATCCTTTCTCAAACAGGGTTTTCACCATGGTATCAGCACCCGGAATCACATCTGCTTTCACCACCACATCATGTTGATCCCTGATTTCTGTTCCTTCATCGATAATGGTATCTCCACAATCCAAAAAGATGATCAATTCCTTTTTTTCCATCAAACAGCACCTCCATAAAGTCCAAGTTCAACTCTTCTTCCCTCACGATGTGATACTAGCGCTGCTTCGTTGATCTGTGTCAAACTCCACATATCTTCCCGAGTAATGGCCGGCTCCGTTCCATCTTTTATTTGTTTTACCCACTGCTCCATGGCGCTAGGCAATTTCGCAGGCAGTTCTGTCGGTGTGGTCCATTGACCATCCTGCACATGAATGCTTTTGATTTTCAGACCACCTTTTTCAATGATGATTTGCCCATCAGTCCCGTGCAGTTCCAGTCTAAAGGAATCATTAGAGCTGAAACCAGCCTCGATAATGCCTAAAACGCCAGAAGAATAATCGACTAATACAGCTGAATTATCATCCACCTTATGCCCTAGAGTTGCCTCTAACCTTGCATACACACCTTTCGGTACGCCGGCAAAACGGTTTGTTAAATAGATCGGATGTGCACCTAAATCCATCAATGCTCCGCCGCCACATAATTCTGGATTAAAAAAGTATGGCGGAAGTTTGCCATATGGTTTCCCCTCGAGCGGCAGTCCCATGGTATGAGCAAGGCGGCAGCGAACCAGGTTTACTCTTCCTAATAACCCTCCCTTTACAGCCTTTTCGGCATACAAGTAATAATCATCATTCAGCCGCTTTAACGATAACATCAAATGCACCTTGTTTTCGTCTACTGCAGAAAAGATCTCATCGCACTCTTTGGTGGTAAACGCCAGTACCTTTTCACTAAAAATATGCTTCTTATGTTTGGCCGCTTCAAGCATCACTTGTTTGTGCATATGGGTTGGAGTATCAATAATGACACCATCAATATTAGGATTAGACAGCACAGCACTCAAATCTTCCTCAAACTGCACCCCTAATTCGCTTGCCCATTGTCTTCCTCTTTCAGGCTCTTCATCCCAAACCATTTTAATCTCAATGTCAGGGTGTGCCATGGCCTCGCGGGCGTAATCATTCGCATGTACATGCCATCGACTTAACATCGCAACGTTCATCATACTTCTACCCCACTTAACGTAATCGCTTTGTTTTCTTCAGCAGATTGATAGATTGCCTGAACAAGCTGCTGTAAGATCGCTCCTTGTTCCGGGTTACTGCTTGGATGAACCCCGCCAAGGCAGCCGTTAACAAAAGCCTCTACTTCCTTATCCCTCGGCTTTTTCCCATTTAAATAAACAGGGGTTAAGTCCACTAAGGTATCATGCTTTTCTTGATAAATTTTCAGCGGGAATACCTTCGCGCCACCTTGATCGCCCAATAACGTCACCTGCATGATATCATCTTCTTCAATATTAGCGGCAAAGGCCGTTTCCAACAGAAGCGATGCCCCATTCTTGAATTTGATCATTCCAACTGCCAGGTCTTCAATGGAAAAATTCTTCCAATCCCAAGGACCGTTCAATCCTACTCCTGGTTTGTTCCCTAGTTTCTGATAGGTACTGGCCAAAACCGTTTCTCCTTCAGGATAACCCATTAAATAAAGGGCCGTGTCTAACATATGCACACCAATATCAATTAATGGACCGCCGCCTTGGAGCTCCTTATTGGTAAATACCCCCCAACCTGGAATCCCGCGTCTTCGCATCGCCGTCACTTTTACCGTATAGATATCACCCAGTTCGTTGGCATTGGCAAATCGTTTTAACGCCTCCACTTCTGGTGTATAGCGATAATGGAATCCGTACGTTAGAATTTTCCCTGCTCTCTGTGCAGCATCGGCCATCCTTACCGCCTCTTCATAACTCATCGCCGGAGGCTTTTCACACAAAACATGGCATCCTGCCTCCAACGCTTTTAGCGTGGCATCACAATGAAATTTATTGGGTGTGCAAATACTTACGGCATCCAATTCAACTTCATTGAACATTTTTTCATAGCTATCAAATGCATACGGAATCGAAAACTGTTGTGCACATTTCTTGGCCTGCGCTAGATTCACATCAGCAACGGCTACAATTTCAACAGTATCGGAGCACTTCAAGTAAGCCGGTATGTGCGCTCCCATGGCAATGCCGCCTGTCCCAATAATCCCAACTTTCAACACTTCTTTCATTCTATCTCCTCCTAAACATGATCAGATCCTAAGAAACTCTCAGGATCTGATATAATGGATTACTTTTTAGCTTTTGCCGTCTTATGAGCTTCTTCATATTCCTTGGCTATCTTATCGCCGCCGCGGCTCTTCCATTCTTCTACTGCCGCTTTCCAGCCTTTTTCATCGATTTCACCCATAATATACTTCACGTGGGCATCGTTTAAAATGACCTCTAATTGCTCACCCATCTCTAAATACGTGTCGGAAACAAGGGCCAATGTTGGATCGGATACCATATACTTCTCATTTTCTTTCGTTAAGTCAATTTCTAATTGACCTAATTCGGTTAACGTACCTTCCATCGCATTGTCAAGCGGAGGAAGGGTGGCTAACGGACCACCATACGCACCTGGAACATCCAGGCTAGTATCTGGAATTCTTTCCGCTTTACCGTTTACAACGTTATAATGCTCACCTTCAATACCCCAAGCCAATAAGTTTGAAAGCTCTTCACCAGCTAGATCATCGAAGAATCCAAGCACCTTTAACAGTTCTTCTTCTGTTTCAATGCTTGCTTTAGGGAATAGGAAGAACCCGTTATGTCCGCCTTCAGCAAAAATTCGCTTACTTTTCCCATTCTCAAGAATGCTAAACATGCTAAACTTTGCATTTGGGTTGGATTTCTGGGCGCCATTCTGGATATTTATAGTAGAATTAGAAGTGTCAATTTGGACTCCTGCTTGGCCCGTTTCTACTGCTGCTGTCCATTCTGGACGGTCAATTACCGTAAAGTCCTTATTCATAAGCCCTTCATCATATAGCTGTTTTTGAAATTTAATCGATTCAAAAAATTCATCCGTGGTTACATCCCTGACAAATTTTCCATCCTTTGTTACTTCCCACTTATTAGGGGCGCCAAAAAATGGTGCATAGTAATTAAATGGCTGGCCTTGGTTCATGACAATCCCGTAAGTATCGTCCTTTCCATTCTTGTCAGGGTCATCAAACGTGAATGCCCTTAACATCTTATGAAACTCTTCAATCGTTTTTGGCTCTTCCATGCCAAGATTCTGCAGCCAGTCTTGTCGATAGATGAAAACTCTTCGTGCCATCGGACGAACCCTAGGCACTCCGTAAGTCTTTCCATCATACTCGATATTTTCATAAATCTGTTTATTGATTTTTGATAGGTTTGGGAACTTATCTAAATATGGTCCAATTTCCCAGAACACCCCGCCCTGAACTGCATTTAGCACATATGGATATTGCTGATGCCGTCTTGGAATCGGCACGGCATCAGGAAACTCGCCGCTAGCAACCATAACCGGAAGTCTTTCTTCAAAAGCAGTCCCTGGTAACGGAGTAAGTTCTAAGTCTGTATTCGTAACTTTTTCAATGATTTTTTGGACTTCATTATCCTCTTTTGGGAATTCAACACCATCAAAGTTAAACATTAACGATAGCTTGAATGGTCCCTTGTCAGCCGACTCTTTTTCGCTTTTACTTGCTTCTTCTCCTGAGCAGCCTGCTGCTAATAGCGAGAATCCTAATACCGCACTTGTTAACAAACCAAACTTTCGTTTTTTCTTGATCCCCTTAATTATTCTCATAACAGTTCCCCTTTTTATAATTATTTTTATTTAAATGATGAGATAACGATCTCATCCTTTAACCGATCCTAATAAAACACCTTTGGCGAAATGCTTTTGTAAAAATGGATACAAGATAATTATTGGAAGTGTCGCGACGACAATAACAGCCATCTGTATCGCCTGACCGTGATAAGGAATGGTTTCAATGGAAGTAGAATCTCCTATTCCTCCAGAGCTTAAAATAATTAGCTGCCTCAGAATAACCTGAACCGGATATAAGGCAGGATCCGAGATGTACAGAATCGCGTTGAAATATTGATTCCAAATACCAACGGCATAAAACAAACCAAATGCGGCCAGTGCTGGCAAAGACAAAGGAAGGACAATACGGAAGAAAACAGTTAATTCATGCGCCCCATCAATTTTTGCCGACTCCTTCAGCTCATTCGGTATGCTTTGGAAAAAGTTCTTTAAGATAATCAGATAAAAAGCACTGATGGCATTCGGAATAATTAACGCCCATAAGGAGTTGAGCAAACCTGTCTGCTGGACTACGAAGTAGGTAGGGATCATTCCCCCACTAAACAGCATCGTAACCAGGACCATCATTAAGAAAAAACTACGTCCTGGCAGTTGGGTATGTGACAAGGAATACGCCATCAAACAGGAAAGAGACAATTGGACAAATGTACCTACCACGGTAACAAAAATAGAAACTAGTAAACTTCTCGTAAATGTATCCGTTGAAAAGATAAATTCATAGGCTTCCCTTGTAAAGGACTTCGGAATGATATCCGATGTGGCACTGAAAGACGTAATAACAATATAAACAAAGGGCAGAAGAGAGATTAAACCTACAAGTAAGAGAAACGTATGATTAAAGACATCGAAGATCTTGCTGCCTATACTTTTTGATTCTACCATCTCTAATAAACCCCCTCTTCTCCAAATTTTTTCGCCAGCCAGTTCGCCCCTAGTACAAGGATGAAAGCGACGGCTGATTTAAACAGACCTACAGCGGCACTATAACTGAATTGCCCCTGCTGCATACCAACCCGGTAAACATAGGTATCAAATACCTCTCCGACTTCACGATTTAGTGCATTGACCATGAGGAAAATTTGCTCAAAACCTAGATCGAGGAAATTCCCAAGTCGCAGAATTAACAAAATGACAATCACACTGCGGATAGAAGGTAACGTAACGTGCCATAACTGTCGGAAGCGGGACGCACCATCTATGCTTGCTGCTTCGTATTGATTAGAATCGACACCAGCAAGTGCCGCAAGGAAAATAACGGTTCCCCACCCAGCATCCTTCCATACCATTTGCAGGACAATCATGGGTCTAAACCATTCAGAATCTGTTAAAAACGCAATTTTTTCAAATCCTAGTGCAGCAAGAATTTCATTGATAATTCCGCCTTCTGTCCCAAAAATAATATAGAAAATCCCGACAACCACAACCCACGATAGGAAATGTGGAACATAAACAAATGTTTGAATCGTTCTTTTATAAATAGATTTTCTAATCTCATTCAGCATAAGTGCCAATATGATTGTTACGGGAAAGAATATTATGAGATCTAGGACAGCGATGATGACCGTGTTTTTCAGTAACATCCCAAATTCCGGTTCAGAAAAGAACCGCTGAAAATGCTTAAACCCTACCCATTCGCTCCCCCAAATACCTAGGTGGGGTTGATAGTTTTTAAACGCCATCAACATTCCCCACATCGGTACATATTTGTAAATGATAAAATATAGCAATCCTGGCAGCATGAACAGATATAACCATCTTTCCTTCCAAATCCGAACAGCCAATGGCTTCTTGGCAACGGCAATGGGTTTTGACGCCACCGATTCCGTTTGTATAACGTCTTTTACTATAACTTGACTCATCCTCTTTCTCCTCTCTCTATTAAACTTTCTCTAGTACTGGAAGGGTTTACATTTTTATCTTTTGCTACTCCAACCAAACCTGCTGCAAGCTGCCGTAAACCCTTAATCACAAGAGGGATCAAACCTCTTGATTTTTTTTCAAGGAGTAAAAAAGCATAATAGGAGATGCCCATGATCACCAATGCTAGCATACTAACAACAAATACTGGGATAAGTCCCGGGATGAAGATCAAGAATAAATAGAGTAGATAAATAGAGACAACCATGATGATGGTTAAATGAATATTCATAATGCCAATCATCAGAGCGTATTTAAAATACTGAGACAGCCCCAAATCAAAATGAACGTAAACGGGTACAATGTAGAGAATTAGAATTCCATAGAGTATGCTCATCATTAAGATAAGGGAAACCACTACAATATGGATGATAGGATTTTCAACCACATGTAAATACTGATAATTCACATATAAGATCATTCCGGTAATCGCTAGAATGAATCCGATTACATTTGATTTCAAAAATTCTTTTTTATAAGTGAAAAAAAAGGTTTTTCCTATCGGTATATCTTCTTGCTTCAGCCACTTTCGTGCAATCGTAAAGGTGGCCACGGTTGCCGGCATGATCCCAAATACACCGAATCCTAAAATACTGAACAAGATCCAAAGTAAATTGAGATAGGCCAATTTCATTGCCCACTCACTAAAGCGAAAAAAACCTCCCGTGAATCCGCCCAACTGCATATTTTCACCCCCTATCAAATTTTTTAAAAAATTCTTTCTGGATTACTCAAAATATAAAACGCTTACATAAATACAACAATATTCATTTTTTGTAAGGATGAAACCAATCATCCTTTGTTAGCTTATAAACCTTGATTTAACAAAGAAATGCGCACTATTTTGTAGGAGTGGCACATTCTTGCAACTGCCTATTTTAATTGCTTCCAACCTCTAGAACATTGATATCCCTTATTTCTCGAATGCTAGTAAAAATTTCGGAGGCATTTTTTTCTTTTGGAACCTTCAACACCAATTCCATTTCATAATGGCCTTCCTGCAGATCTTTAATATACACGTCGTTCACTTTATAATGTTGATTCTTCATCTTTTCAATGATTCTTGAAATATCCACCTGGTTAATGATTAGGAATTTCACTTTTAATTCTTTAGAAGATATCGTCTTAGGCATGAACAAATGGACAATAACCGGCAATATCTCAAGGGAAAATAAGATAATTCCGATACTGATGAAAGCCTCATAATAAAA
>JAPSKD010000233.1 GCA_031177865.1 Bacillus sp. (in: firmicutes)
CTATACATTGGTGTTGCATTGTTTGTCATAGCTGTGAACATAACAAAAATGCCGGAAATTCTTTCTCTTATTGTTAAAAACGCGTTTGGCTTTGAACAAGTGGCAGGCGGTTCACTTGGAGCTGCGCTCATGAATGGAGTTAAACGTGGCTTATTCTCGAATGAAGCTGGTATGGGGAGTGCGCCAAACGTTGCCGCAACAGCAACAACAAGTCATCCAGTAAAACAAGGACTTATTCAAGCATTTGGCGTATTAACGGATACACTGATCATCTGTACAAGCACAGCATTTATTATTTTACTTTCTGATGCTTACAAACAACCAGGGCTAAATGGTATTGCACTTACACAAGCAGCATTAAGTGAACATATCGGTTCATGGGCATCAGGCTGTCTTGCCATCTTTATTTTCCTATTTGGATTCGGTGCGTTAATTGGTAACTATTATTATGGGGAAACAAACATTCGCTTTTTACACAAAAGTAAAGCATGGTTGATGCTATACCGAATAAGCGTATTCGCCATGATTTTATTCGGTTCAGTTGCAAAGATTCAACTTGTATGGGATTTAGCTGATTTATTTATGGGCTTGATGGTTATCGTAAACTTAATTGCTATTCTTTTATTATCAAAAGTGGCTTTTGATGCATTAAACGATTACATTAAACAGAAAAAGAATGGTAAAGATCCGGTATTTTATAAAGATACTATTAAGAATCATGAGAACATTGAATGTTGGGAGCTCTCACAAGTTGATTCATCCATAGAAAAGGAAAAGGCCATATAAATATTAAAACATTTTAACACATTTTAGTCTGAATATCCTAAGATAATTTCTGGTAGCATCCATATCTATCTAAAAAAAATCCACTACTTGACATTCAAGTAGTGGATATATCATGGTATGAATATTAAAAAGCAGTTGAAGCAAAACAATCATCATTAAAGTAAATAACCTCGGAAAGTATCTTATATCCTTGAATCTTCTTGAAAGCTTCCTTTGCTTCTTTTTCTGTGTCAAATTCAAACATCGAAGTATTTTCCTTTGAATAGAGAGTGATTACCCACATAAAAAATTCCCCCAATAATAGATTACTTTTTCTATTTCCAATAGACTGATAGATAATTTCTAAACTGTAGGTTTAATTTACAATAGGACCTACAAAATCATACGGAAAAATACAAAACAAATTAAAAGTTTCAAAACATATTAGTTGATTAACAATATCGAATGATCCTCGTCTTCAATGCAGAATGGTCAGAACATTATTAAGACTCGATACATAATTTCCCTATATAAGGTAATATTACAATTTTAGAAATATTTTTTAAATTTACAGAAGATACTCCTTGTGTCAGCTACAGGCATGGGCATTTATTAGGTGATAAATATGTGGAAAACAATTGTTTCCTATCTTCCTGAATGGAATGTTTTTATGCAAGCTTTTATTGCGTTTTTCATCCCCTATTCTATCTCGAAATTTTTTAGTTGGATCAGTACATTAGAGGAAGAGTGATGAGAATCTGGAGATCAAAGATCAGAAAAACAAGAAACCACGCAAATAAAAGTAAAAAAAAGAAAGATTATATTCCTTATGAATATCCAACAGGTCATTTTACCGGTGATTTCACCTTAGATTTGGAACTTATTAGGCAAGAAATCAGTCATAACTCGGATGTGCACTTTCGGGAGTTTAGTAGATCACAACAAAAACCTTACTTTAATATTTCTGAAACCGGTGATTCCATCCATCAAATGAGTCGCGAATTTTCATTGAGAAGTGATCGCACCATATTCAACCCCCACCTTAAAGTGATTGTTATTAGTGATGATCTTGTACGTAAGTATAGATTGGAACAATTAGTTGATCAACAACTTCGTGATAATGAAATTAGACCAAGCTGTCTTGTGTTCATTAGCAAGGGGCGAGCAAACGAGACGCTGGAATCAAAAGAATCAGGAAAAATTCCAGCGTTCCGTTTGATTGGAATTTCAGATAATGAATATCGAACAACAAGGATTTTGCCCCCTATGCCACTCGCCAAATCAGAAGGCAAGATGCATTCAGGATCTAGTTTTCTTTTGCAAAATGTTATTTCGACGAACGGAGAAGTTAAATTTTCAGGAGCTGCCGTGATTACAGGAAAGACAAAAAAGCTGCTTGGTTTTTTGAATGAAGAGGAAATGGAAGGCTTAACGTGGATAACTGGAAAGGGAAAAGGCGGTTTGGTCAAAAACTTTGATGCAGCGACAAATCAGCCAATCATTTACGAGGTAAAGACAATGAAAAGTAAAATTACATCTCATGTTAATGGGAACAACATCTCTTTTGATGTAAAAATCGAATCAGAAGGGCGCCTTTCTGAAAATTGGGTGGTTTCGGGGGAAACTTCTGAAAATAAATTTTAAAAAAGAGCTGAAAAAGCCGCTGAAGAAGAAGTAAAACGATTGGTAAATAATGTAGGAGAAAAAATGCAAAAGGATTACCAAGTCGACGTTGCCGGCTTTGGAAACCGATTGAGAATTGAACATCCTAAAGTATGGGAAAAAGTCAAAAAAGATTGGGACCAAACATTTAGTGAAGTTCCTATCGAATACAACGTGAAATTAACTATTATGGATTATGGATCGTCAAGCTTCAAAAATTGAGATTGTTGAGAGTAGCAATAGTTAGAAACAGAAAAAAGCCTGATCCTAATTGATACAGGCTTTTACCTTTTATGTTAATCCAAGAGCTAATTTGTATTTAAAAATGAGGCTAGTTCTTTACTTTTTTGTTTTCTTTCTTTGCGCATTCTTGCTCGCTCTGGAGCAGTTTCGTGTAATTTTCTCTCTTCTTTTGTCTCCGGAATAACTTGGGGAACACGCGTTGGGCGTTCATGTTCATCAAGTGCAACAAATGTTAACAGGGCCGTCGCTGCCATCTTACTCTCACCGCTTTTTAAGTCTTCTGCAATAATTTTTACAAATACCTCCATTGATGAAGTACCTGTCCATGTCACATAGGATTCGAAACAGACTGAATCTGTTGGTCGAATGGGATGTAAAAAGTCAACTGAATCTGTTGAAGCCGTGACACATTCCCTTCGACTATGACGCGCTGCGGAAATGGAGGCGATTTGATCCAAATCACTCATTAACCGACCACCAAATAAAGTATTGTGATTATTTACATCGTTTGGGAATACACGACTAGTTCGTATCACTCGTGATTCTTTACAGTATTTTACTTCCATACACATCTCCCTAAAACATATCAATCTGTTTACGTTATATTTACATCATTACAGGGTTATCTTCTTCCTACCTAAAAACAATAACCCAAAATATTAAGCGTTTTCACATTTTCTTTTAATCAATCAAGTAAGTTTTCGTGCACGACATTCTTTGTTTCTATGAACCTTTTAGCATTATATCCAGCCCCGGTAACGCGAAGCTTCAGCCGGTTTTCTTATGCCAACCATATATGCTGCTAAACGCATATCAACATGACGGGTCTGTGATGTTTGATAAATTTCTTCAAAGGAAGCCACCATTACGTTTCTCAGTTTTTCAGCAACCTCATCCTCTGACCAATAATATCCTTGATTATTTTGAACCCATTCAAAGTAAGAAACGGTGACACCACCTGTACTTGCCAGTATGTCCGGTACAAGGAGGACTCCTCTTTCATCCAAAATTTTTGTCGCTTCAAGGGATGTTGGTCCATTCGCTGCCTCCACCACAATCGCTGCTTTAATACGACCAGCATTTTCTGCTGTAATTTGGTTTGAAATGGCAGCTGGTACAAGGATGTCACATTCTTTTTCAAGCAATTCTTGATTTGTAATGACATTAGTAAATAAAGTTGTTATTGTACCGTAACTATCGCGTCGTTCAAGTAAATAATCAATATCAAGTCCTTCTGGATCATATAGAGCGCCATATGCATCTGAAATACCAATCACCTTTGCTCCGGCGTCATGCATGAATTTGGCCAAAAAGCTTCCTGCATTTCCAAAGCCTTGAATTACGATTCGTGCACCTTGTAATTCAATGTTTTTTTTCTTTACAGCTTCTTCAATACAAATTGTTACACCGCGAGCTGTTGCTGTTTCACGACCTTGTGATCCCCCTAATACAACCGGCTTACCCGTAATAAAACCAGGAGAATCAAATTCACGAAGACGACTGTACTCATCCATCATCCATGCCATAATTTGAGAATTTGTATACACATCGGGTGCCGGAATGTCTTTTGTCGGACCGACAATTTGGCTGATTGCACGAACATATCCACGACTTAATCTCTCCAGTTCCCTAAACGACATGTTTCTCGGGTCACAAATAATACCACCTTTTCCACCGCCGTAAGGGAGATTTGCAATCCCGCACTTTAGACTCATCCAAATCGATAACGCTTTTACCTCAGCCTCATCGACATCAGGATGAAAACGTACTCCACCTTTTGTCGGACCTACTGCATCGTTATGTTGCGAGCGGTAACCGGTAAATATTTTAATAGACCCGTCATCCATTCGTACTGGGATACGTACCGTGATAGTTCTAAGTGGTTCCTTTAGCAGCTCATATACATCATCGGTATACCCTAAATTTTGAACCGCCTCTTTTATGATCAACTGAGTTGAACTTAATAAATCTTTTGTTTCACTTTGCTTATTACCTGGCTTTTGGACTTGATCACTATTAACAAATACTGTCATTTTTCTTTACACCTCTTAGTCTATAAAATGGTTTAATTTAGAACCCAATCATCCAATAGAATTCTTTAATGCTGAAGTATGAAATTTGGGAAATCCCCACCTCCTGAAATCCTAAAAATTAAATGAACAAAAAAGATTATGAACCCTTGTTTTCTTTACCTGCTCTACTCAGGTTAACTCTTAACTAAAATCCAATATATTAAGCGCTTTCACGTTTTCTTAAATAAAAACGTAGCTTTACTTTATAATAGGAACTACATAATGATACGGAAAAATACAAGAATAAGATGAATTTTTTAAAAAAGACTCCCTTTAATTTCGGAGTTAAATAAATACTTTTGTTCTAAAACCGGTTGCCTATTTTTACGGAATCTTAAGCATATAGTTTGAAGAGGTTGCGTTGTTCCGTTTAGTTGGCGGGACGTGTGTGAATCGCCCCCACCAGACCTTGCACGCAGGTCTCAAGCGGTTTTGAAGACTGTGTATGGAACCAGTGGTCAAATCAACTTCAAATTCCTCAGTAATATCAAGGGGTCTCGGCAGTCTCTTGATAGTTTTTTAGACCGTTTTTCTTCACCCACAACTGCCTCCATTCTAGAATAAATATTTACTTAAGACAATTTAAAATATTATCAATAAGCTTTAAAGCGGAACCCAAGATCCTAAAAAGCATTTTAAGATTTAACCCTGTTGATGTAGTTAAAAAGTATTATCTCACCGGTGCAGGCTGTTATAGTTTGCTTACATCGGTAGTCAAGATAAAGATATTCACAATGAGCAATCAAAATAAAGCGCTGCTATTCCAGCCATTAATCACTTTTTACAATCCCTTTTGAAAAGAATTGATGCTAATCTTGCTTAGACGCATTTCTTTGCTGCCTCCTTTATACGTTCTATCGATTCAAACGTTTACAATATTTATGATAATTTAATATTCTAACTATTGTTTTTATTCAAAAAGTATTCTATAATACTTTTCATTACAAAAATTCAAAGTCAGAGGTGTAAAAAATGAAAGTTTTAGAGAAAGTAAGCCAATTCGCCGGCAGTACCTTTGCCGTTTGGGTGCTATTATTTGCAGCCTTATCGTTTTTTTGGCCATCCTCATTTACGTGGATAGCACCACATATTTCCCTCCTATTAGGTATCATTATGTTTGGAATGGGACTAACATTGTCTGCAGGAGATTTTAAAGAAGTTTTCAGACGTCCAAAGGATGTGGCGATTGGAGTTATTGGTCAATTTTTAATCATGCCTGTTCTTGCTTTTTTACTTGCAAAAGGATTACAATTACCTCCTGAAATTGCTGTAGGAGTCATTTTAGTAGGTTGCTGTCCGGGGGGGACTTCATCTAATGTTATGACTTTCTTGGCGAAAGGTGATGTTCCCCTAAGTGTAACCATTACCTCAGTGACAACACTACTAGCACCTGTGGTAACACCAGCACTTATTTTATTACTTGCAAGCGAATGGATTCCTGTAGATCCAGCTATCCTATTTGTTTCCATTGTAAAAATTGTGATTATACCTATCGTCCTAGGGGTTATCATTAAGAAATTATTTAATCGTCAAGCACAGGCAAGTGTAAAGGTCCTTCCGCTTGTATCCATTATAGGAATTGTTTCGATCGTAGCCGCAGTAGTATCTGTTAACCAACAAAATATTGCTAAAACGGGGTTAATCATTTTTGCTGTTGTTATCCTCCATAATGTCCTTGGCTATTTACTGGGCTATTTCTTTGGAAAGTTATTCAAGATGGATTTATCGAAGAAAAAAGCAGTTGCAATTGAAGTTGGAATGCAAAACTCCGGCTTAGGTGCTGCTATTGCTTCAGCACATTTCTCACCATTATCTGCTGTACCAAGTGCTATTTTTAGTGTTTGGCATAATATATCTGGTCCAATATTAGCGACACTATTTAATCGGATGGGTAACAATAAGCCGCTCGATGCGGATTCAAAAAATTCACAATTAACAAACTAGATAACCACACCTTCATTGTTGGAAATCACCCACCACATGAAGGTGTGTTTTTTTTGAAATTATGGAAATGGGTTTATCCCCCAATTCCCCTTTCTTCCACCTTTTTTAAGAAATCTTGGCTTTGTTTTTGCTGCCATCTCTAATCTTCCCTAGTTTCGTATTAACCTTCTTTTTTAGTCATAAATTCCGTTTGCATAAAAATAACCCCCAATAAGTAATTATTTGGAGGTTGAAGGTAATGTTCTCTACAGTCTCGGCGACAGTCCCTCTACAGTCTTGCCAGTAGATAGGTGTGAAACTGTGGAGGAATATGTAAAAACCTAAATCAAGTTAAAATTGCTAGAACCCTTGATAGACTTGAAAATTGGCGGGACTGCGTGGGAATCGAACCCACCAGACCTGGCACGCAGGTCTCAAGCAGTTTTGAAGACTGTGGAGGACACCAGTACCCCATTCAGCCCCAGAATTATTATTGTAAAAAAGATAACTACCATTTGTAATCATAATACAATGGAATATAGTAATAATCAATAGAATTGGGGATTTTGTCATTTTTTCGACAACTTTTGCAACCCTTCTTAAATCTCGCTATTTCCTTGATACTAAAGGCAATGACTTGTCTTTTCACCATATTACAGACTATAATAAGTAGATGAAAATAGTATCGTGTAGGTGAAAACAATGCAGTTAACAGGTTGGTTTCTTTGGTTTATTTTAATATGGATCTTTGCCTTTGCCGGTGCTATGGCAATTGGCGGATTTTTTATGTTTCGAAAGTTCCTTAAGAGAATGCCAAAAGACGATGGCAAATCGGTGATGGACTGGGAAGAATATTATGTGAATGAATCCCGGCATCTTTGGGGTGAAGAAGAGAAAGCTCTTCTTGAAGATTTGGTCAGCCCGGTTCCTGAATTATTCCGTGATGTTGCTAGACATAAAATAGCTGGTAAGATTGGTGAGCTTGCTCTAAATGAAAAAGTCCCAAAAATTACAGAAGAACTTGTGATTCGAGGCTACATTCAAGCAACACCAAAAAGAGATCATAAATTTTTACGTAAAAAGCTTTTTGAAAATAGAATTGATGTAGCTCCTTATGAGCATTTATTCTAAACCGTCCAATTTTTGGCGGTTTTTTTTCATGATTTTGGATACTTTAAAAAGAGTGAAATAGTAGGTTGGGGTGAAAGAGGATGGCAAAACGTAAGGCAACTAGGAGGCACAAAATATTTAACCTATTAATCATATTGATTCCATGGTTATCTTTACTATTTTTAGGAAAGCGTGATTTTAAACGGTATTCTTTTTCGGGCGTTTTTATTGTTATTTTTGAAATCATTAATCATTTGTATGGACACAAGCGGAATTGGTGGAAGTTTTACGATAAGCGAAAATCCTTTATCAGGGATGAACTTCCTTTTAGTGTGGGTCCTTATGCGCCTCTTTCCATGTGGCTTCTTAAAATCTCGTACGGAAACTTTAAGAAGTTTGTGTTACTTAATGTAATTGCTGAT
>JAPSKD010000234.1 GCA_031177865.1 Bacillus sp. (in: firmicutes)
TGAACCGTCCGTATTAAAAACCCGCATTCTTCCATCAGCTTGATCGCTATTCATGATAAAAAGAATACCATCTGCACCTAAATTGGAATTTCGGTCACATAACAATGTAGCAAGCGTAGCTCTTTCATTTTCTGAAAAGGAATAAGAATTGGTTATTTCATCAATTAAGAGAAAATCATTTCCTGAACCATGACCTTTAATTAAATCAATCTGCACTACCATAACCTCCGCAATTTTTATAATTTATTCTATCAAATATTCACCGAGAATGACACTTCCTTATCTCTCAATAAAATATTCATTGATTAAAAAAGACATCGTTAATAGCTTGTCCTTTTCAGATAAGTTTTCAAATAGCGTAAGTACTGGTGTATTGGGTTCCGGAAATCGACCGCTCCATTCAACAGGCATCCATCCCCGTCTCAGCCTTCCGACCTGCTGCCCTGACTGATTTAAGACTCGTTCATCCATAAAATAACCTGAACCTTCCACAGAGCCAACAAATTTTCCCGCCTCATTCATCATTTCTTTCTTTTTTTTCAGCCAGGATACTTTATCTATTTCATAGCAGCCTAAATATCTCTTGTTTTGATCATAGCCTTCAATAATTAATGGAGTTGAATTTTTTATTTTATAAAATCCAACAGCTTGACCTTGGCGATCATAGAGCGCATAAATTCTTGGTTTCCTAAACAGATAAAACCCCTTTTGCCGATATCTCTTAATCATTCCTGCCTGATGTCCATCAGGAAAGAAGAGGTGAACACTAGAGTCTTGATGGTTCATATAAACAACCACAAGGTGTCTCGCTGAAAATATACTTTCATAATAACTGGTCGATTTAGGCATATTCCGATCAATTGAAATAGCTTGTTTCAGTCTATACAGGTAGATTTGAAAGCTAATAAAGCTGTAAACAACAAAAGGTATTGTTAATAGCATAATTTGATTGTTTTGGAAAAAATATAGATTTCCTACACCAATCATGATGGCGGGAACTAGCGCTGCTATGCTTCCATTTAAGGTAATATTGGCACTGCCACGGTAAAATTCATGTATTTTCATCCTGAAAACTCCTTATCTGCCCCTCTTAAATTTATTCTATTAAACATGGGTCAAAAAAATGATACGAGTTTTTCTCTATATCTGCTATTAAAGATTAATAGAAAAAAAAGAAGCCAAATAACCGGCCTCTCCATTACGATTGAACAAAATCTACTATTCTCGATAGTGATGCTTTTGCATCCTCATAGCCTTGAATGTATAACTCTTCGAGCCTTGATGGATTCCGTTCCATTCTTCCAACCTTAAGCATTTTTTGAGGACGAATGACGAAAGCATTACCTTCTTTTTCCTCCTTTTCGAGGTAAGCAACTGTTTCATTGTAAATCTGATAACGATTTCTTAATGAAACCTGCAATCCTTTATATTGCGGATATTTACGGTCGACAAGGAAATGAAAACGGGATGGTTTTTTCTCATACCCTTCATTTCTTGTCAATATCACAATGTTCTTTTTAAAGCCATCCTGTTGGGCCTTTTTAATCGGAATTGGATCACTAATACCCCCATCAAGCAGCATTTTTTCTTTGAACTGTATTTCAGGTGCAATAAATGGCAGCGAACTAGATGCTCTTAGCACCGTTAACATATCCTTCCCGTAATCCTGCTTTTTGTAATAGACAGGTTCTCCTGTATAACAATCAGTTGTTCCTATTACAAACTCAGTAGGACTATTGTAAAAAACATCATAATGAAAGGGTACATGTTTAGTAGGAATCTCATCGAAAATAAAATCCATGCCAAAAAACTGTCTATTTTTAAAGAAATTATTCCAGGAAATGTATCTAGGGTCAGACGCATATTCAATCGTGACGGTTTTATTTCTCCCTTTTTGTTGTGATAAATAGGAAGCCGCATTACATGCCCCTGCTGAAACCCCAATGACATATGGAAAAAACAGCTGTTGTTCTAGAAAGTATTCCAAAACACCTGCAGTGTAAACACCGCGCATTCCTCCACCTTCTAAAACTAAACCGACTTGATCAAACACTCTCCTTCTCCCCTTCTATCGTGAATATCATAATATTTTGTCATTATAGTGTATACCAGCCAAACTTCAAATCAATATGCTTATTAAGAGGCGAGCTCTTTTTTCTTAAAAATAAACACACTAAACCACAAAAGGATGACAATAAGGAAGACGGCTATTAAAATAGCTGGCAGTGTTTCATCAGGAAGTTCACCTGCTGTAAGCAAAGCACTTGCATAACTAGATAATTGCGAAGGACTCCACTCTAGTATGTGAGAAAGTGCCCCGCTAATGATGCTAACTACAAGTGCAAGTGCCAAAGATATGAATCCTGCCATACCTGAAGACAAGAGAGCGGCACTAAAGAATACAGTTACCGTTAAAACAACAGACAACCACAAACCAAATAGAACAAATGATTGAAAAAATTCCCCAATAGGTACCCAATCAAATAACTGACCAGTATAATACCAAGTTGATAAGTACCCAATAAATAAAGAAAACCACACTAACAAAAGACTACCCGCCCATTTTGAAGTAACATACGACAGATAGGAGACCGGTTTTACCAAGATCATGGCTGCCACTTCACTTTTTCTTTCTCCCGCAATGACACCCATTGTGCCAAGAACAATGATTAACACCCCGAGAGTGGAGTATTGGCTAAGACCTGAAGCTAATACCACTCCAGCTGTTGAAGGTGGAATATCAATAATTGACCCTTCCGGAAGACCACCAAATGATTTGATGATTTGCGGCAAGTAATAACTAGTTAACGGTTCTGATACACCTAATAAGATAAAGGTGATTGGAACCCATATCCACTTAAAATTTCTCCACATTTCGAGAATCTCTTTTTGAAAAAGCGTTAGCCATTGGCTCATTTCCCCACCACCTTCATAAATACATCTTCAAGAGTCATACTACTCATTTCAAATTTATCCAATTGCCAGTCTTTTTCAGAAATCAGTTGTAAAAACTCTCTCCTGGCCAGCTCTACATTCTTAACCAACACACTAATCCGATTCCCCTCTATCAAAATTGATTTTGTAAAGGAATGATTTTTAAATGTACTTACCATTTCCTCTGTCTTCTTACGGAAAGTCAAATCTATCTTTGCTTGTTGGTGCCGTTCACGCAAGTCCTCCATTGTTCCGGACTCCACGATTTCCCCATTATGTAAAAATAGGATTTCATCACAAACTTCCTCTGCATCATTTAATATATGTGTGGAGAAAAGAATGGTTGTCTCCTTTTTCAATCCTTCGAGAAGCTCTAATACTTCTCTTCTGCCAAATGGATCTAATGCAGAAACAGGTTCATCCAACATGACTAGCTGCGGACGGTGAATAATCGCCTGTGCAATACCGAGCCTTTGCTTCATCCCACCAGAGTATTTCCCTACTCTCCTATTCTTTGCATCACTAATTCCAACAAGCTCTAGGAGCTCTAAGGAACGTTCCTTTGCTTCTTTACTTGTTAGTCCACCAAGCTTTCCCACATATTGAAGAAATTCGAATCCAGACATCCAGTCATAAAAAACAGGGAACTGAGGCAGGTAGCCAATTAGGTGACGAATGTCCCCATCCTTTTTAGCATCACTAAATGAAATAGTCCCCGAAGTTGGTTTCATTAATCCTGAAAGCATACGAAGTGTCGTTGTTTTACCTGCTCCATTGGGACCTAATAGGGCAATACACTTGCCCTTCTCGAGCTTAAAATCCAGCCCCATGATCACTTCATTGCCTTGAAAACTCTTTTTTAACCCTTTAATTTGGATGAGAGACATTAATTATTTCTCCTTCCAATTACAAAATATAGAATGGGTCCAATAATGCTTACAAACACAATGATAAACACCCAAAGCAACTTCGGGCCATTTATCTTTTCGATTCGGAATAAGTCCACGAATGATACGATTAATAAGATAAGTTGGATAAAAAATAATGGCGCAATCAATCCCCAGTTTATTCCTTCTAATAATTCCATGCTAATTCCCCCTGTTTTGCTTTATACAATGATATGACGTTCGAATTATAAAAACGTTCAAAACCCAGCAAAAATTTTTTTGCTGGGTTAGTTGGTCTATTTTTATTATTTTATAACTCTAAAGATTAATGGGAATCGATATTCATTTCCTTCATATGCCTTGACTGCCGCGATAATTGTAAATACTAGGGCCATAATACCCAAAATCCATAATAAGAAAATACCTACGATAAGGAATATTAAAATGCCGCTTATTACGGAATAAACTGTGTATGAAATGAAAAAGTTAAAATATTCTCTTCCATGATAATTGATAAATGATGACTCATCCTTCTTTAATAACCAAATAACAAGAGGACCTATAATCGGAAAAAAAAGACTAACAACATAGAGAATTGCCGCAAGCATTCTTTCTTCATTTTTGACCATTTTATGATTCCCCCAAGGAAAATTTTTACTATCTTTCCCTAATACTTACGCCGCTATCATGAAAAGGTTTCATAATTTTTTTAGAAATCAATTAATTTCCACTATCCCTTGAACAGTCCAGTTGATAAAATAGTAAAAATAATATTATCAGTGTGTAGAAAGGTTTAATGATCATGAAAATACTTCTAAAAAACGCAACGGTGTATCCTATTACATCAAAATCATTTCAAAATGGTGATGTTTTAATTGAAAATGGAAAAATAATAAAGGTAGGAAAAAATCTTCAGACACAGCCCAATGTCAACATTATTGACTGTGATAATCTACATCTATTACCTGGCTTTATTGATGTTCATACCCATCTAGGTCTATATGATGAAGGAACTGGCTGGGCTGGTAATGACGCTAACGAGACAGTAGAAGCGATGACTCCTCATATTAGAGCCATTGATGGCGTCTACCCCTTAGATCCTGCTTTTTCAGATGCGGTTAAAAGCGGAATCACAACAGCACATGTTATGCCTGGAAGCGCGAATGTTATTGGAGGCACCACATCTGTTATAAAAACAACCGGGAAAAATGTAAAAAAAATGATCGTCCAGGAAATTGCTGGTCTAAAGCTTGCATTAGGAGAAAATCCAAAAAGAATTCATAGTCAGGGGAATAATGACTCGATAACACGAATGGGTATTATGGGAATGCTGCGGGAAGCTTTCTATAAAGCGATCCATACGGATAATCCAGATGATCTAAGAGTAGCACCACTGGTTATGGCTTTAAAGAGGGAGATTCCTGTAAGAATTCATGCTCATCGTGCAGATGATATTATTACTGCATTGCGTCTCGCTGAGGAATTCAATCTAGATTTAAGAATTGAGCATTGTACCGAAGGACACTTAATTGCCAGTGAGTTATCTGGAATGAATTTAAAAGTATCTGTTGGTCCGACCTTAACTAGGAGATCAAAAATTGAACTTAAAAATAAGACTTGGAAAACCTATCAAGAGCTCACAAACAATGGTGTCGAAGTATCGATTACAACAGACCATCCGTATACCCCCATTCAATATTTAAATATATGTGCGGGTATCGCCATGCGCGAAGGTCTCTCGGAGCAAAAAGCATTAGAAGGGATCACCATTTTACCGGCGAGAAACCTAAAGTTAGACCACCAATTAGGAAGCATTGAAGAAGGAAAAGATGCCGACTTAGTTCTATGGAGTCACCACCCTTTTCATTATTTAGCAAAACCAAAATGGACGATGATTAGTAGTGAAATCGTTTTCTCAGAACAGTAGAAATATGTTGAAATTTGCCAATAAAAAAATGCGAAAAAACAACAAAAAACCTATTTATTTTTTAAACTTTTTCTTGTATGATACTCTAAGTGAAACCGAAAAAGGCCTAAAAATCTGGGGGTAAATCACATTATTTTTCATCAACAAAAAAAATGATATAGGGAAGGCAAATGGTGCGCCACCAGTAATACCTGGTTCTAGTGGGTTCGATTCCCACCCCGAAATTTTTTAGTTTATCTGAATAAAAAATTTCGTGGGTGGGCCGCTTCTTTAGACATGGGATCGGATTGCCCAAATGGAGGGAAATTCAATGCTTAAGAAACGAGATCTTCATGACAGCCATGTATTATTTGAACTTATGTCGCATCCAGATGTCTTCCCTTTTGTGCGTCAAAAATGTTCTTCTTATGAAGAATTCATCTTTATGACGAAACAAACAATTGAGGCAGAAGAACGCGGTGAATTAATTTCGCGGACCATCCTTGATGAATGGGGTGCCCCTATCGGAACCATTAATCTTTTTGATATTGAAGATAATGCAGGATTTTTAGGCACATGGCTTGGGAAGCCATATCATGGGAAAGGTTATAACGCCCCTGCAAAGGATGCCTTTTTTCAAGAAGTTTTTTATACATTAGGAATAGAAACAATCTTTATGAGGATTCGTAAAGTAAATGTCAGGTCTATTAAGGCTGCAGAAAAACTCCCCTATGTGGTTAAGGCAAATGAAACTAGAAAGTCACTTTACGACCAGTTGAATGCTAATGGTGATGTGTATGATTTATATGAAATACCTAAAGATCAATACTCCTTCTACCTCATGCGTAATAATGGTTCAGTACAAGAAGAACCATCACACCTATTAGAAGCATAAAAGCAACCGGCTTTAGCCGATTGCTTTTTTTGTTATCAAGAGAATTTTATTAATCCGTTATATTTTGTTCCGTTCCGGAATTAACCTCACTAATACCCAAATGGAGCAAAAATTCTTCTAGTTCCTCGTTCGTTAATGTTTCAAAACGACCATCATGAAAAAATACTTGAGTTTGATTTGGATTAATTCGGTTCATATTAAAACTCATTTTATTTTGCTCCTTTCATAGATGTGTTACATCTATTATCCACAAAAGGAACATAAATCATTCCAAAAAATAGAATAGTTCAAAAAATTGTAAAAGAAAAATTAAATTGACTGACCTTTTTGAGAATAAACTTTTCCGAGGACATCCTTTCCACCAGTAACAGGAATGATACTTCCAGTTATAAAGTCCGACTTTTCGTCAACGAGAAAGGAAATGACACGCGATATGTCTTCCCCTGTTCCTTGTCTTCCTACTGGCACGCTTTCACTTAAGGTCGCTTCCTCAATTCTTTTCTCCTTCCAGTGAGAAATGATATCCCCAGGACAAACCATATTAGCCGTAATACCATTTGCTGCTTCTTCAATTGCAATGGTTCTTGTCAATGATGCCAGCCCTGTTTTTGCTGCAGCGAAAGCCGAACGGTAAACCCAGCCTGGACTGGTTTCTACTCTTTCGAAACCCATTGTGATGATTCTCCCCCATCGCCTCTCTCTCATAATAGGAATAATGGCTTTCGATAAATAAAAAACAGCATTTAAATTCCCATTGATCAAATAATTCCATTCATCGAATGAGTATTCCGTCAGTTTCTTTCTTTCACGTACATAGGGGCCTGCATTATGAATGACAACATCGATGGAGGTAAATTCCGAAATAACAGTTTCAACAATCTGTGTACAATCTAACTGATTTGCCACATCTCCTTGAATACAAATAATTTTACTTCCGAATTTCTCTTCAAGCTCTTTTGATAGAAGAATTGCTTCTTGGTTACTGTTGCGATAGTTAATTGCTAGCTGATAACCTTGTTCTACAAGCTGGAAGGCAGTTTTCTTCCCTAAACCTGTAGCTCCTCCAGTAATTAAAGCGGTTTTTTTCTTCACGAGGCATTACCTCACAATAATGTTTTCTAAACTATATGCTTCCGAATGCTTGATTATATTTTCAAATTTCTAGTTATTTATAACGCAGTCAACCCTTTTTGCATAGTATAAGGTATCAATACCCAGTGAGAGTGTGCTGAAAGGTGGGTAGTTATGTTCCCGTTCAATTTTTTTCCTTTTAATAAAGATATGAAGAATAAACTTCAGCATATGAAACCAGATGAAATCGACCAATTTATTAAAAACATTTTGGGAAATGTCATGCCCGCTCAAACCGGGAATACCGTGAACTCTCAAGACTTCGTCAATCATTTTCGATCTCCCCCCCCTCAGCAGGTAAATTCATTAAACTCTACAGCTTTTGAAACACATGATTCTGTTTTTGTTAGAATACCAATTAAGGATGAATCGCTGCTAAAAGATGTACGGATTTATCATACTGCAAA
>JAPSKD010000235.1 GCA_031177865.1 Bacillus sp. (in: firmicutes)
CGGCTTCTCGTTTAAACGTCTCGTTGTAACTTTGTCTTTTTTCACCCATGGTCCGTACCACCTCTATTGTATTAGCTCCATTATCCGCAAGTGGTTAAGAGGTGTCCACTTTCTATACTAGGTGCAATTTACGAACAGATCAAGGACAAGGTGTCGTCTTTCATCCTCTTCCATCGTTTTAAACCCTTTATTTTCTCGAATGACTTCCTTTTGAATAGCATAGGCATTTTTCCGGATGTGTTCTGCTTGAGTTTTTAAGTCTCTATGTTCTGTTGATTGTCGGTAAGCTTTGAGAGCAAATTCATTGATTCGGTTTACGACACGTGATGTATCATAAGGCCTTGGAAATGGTCGCACTAAAAAAAATGCAGTTGAAAAAGCAGCAACTTTCTTACCGTTATAGTTTGTTAATATGTTATGACCTCTTTCAAGCGCCATTAAAGGAGCCACAAGAATATTCCCACCCGAATTCGCGAACGATGAGACTTTTTGTCGTGGCCAAGCTCCTTCCTCAATTGAAGTGTTCTCTTTCACTAAATGATATATTTTATCGGGGTGGTCTGAACTTTTTCTTAATTCACTTGCCACATGACTAGCCTCAGGATAGGAGCCTACAATGAGCAATAATCGCCCCCTCTCAACAGAACATTTCAGTAACTCATTTGCTAGTAACTCCCTTGTTGATGGTCGTCTTGCTAGTGATTTAAGTGTTTCGTAGCGATCCTCTCCTTTTTTCCCAGAGATTTTGAACGGTTCATTATTTCTTGTGTAAATTGGTTTGAACTCCTGAATAATTTCCGGCTTTCGTTCATTTTCGCGTTCTACAACGTATGAAACAGGTAAATCAATATGATATTTTGAAGACCCCGGCAGATAACTTGTACCGCTTAACAATATTGCAGGCGCACCATTACTTCCATCCAATTTTGAGAAAAGCGAGCTTAGATTGGTTAATATATGTCGTCCCACACCAATATATCTCATTAACTTTAAAACTCCATTTTTAGCATGGGCTTTTTCGTCACTTTCATATTGAAAGCCCAACCATATCCCCGTTGGAGCAGTCGGAACAATCCCGTCATAATCCCTCGGCACGCCTTTAAATATTGAATATAAATTACCTAGATTTTCAAGCGCTTCATCCAAGTCCGACTGTATGCTCTCGAAATTGTGAATTAAATAGAATAAGCGATTCTCCAAGTATAAAACCGCTAGAGCAAATTTTAGTTTGTGTTGCAGTCCTTGCAGATGGTCTTTTGGAAATAAATACTCGACTGAGAGCTGCTTCAGGAATAGCTCTAAATACATATCTGCATTTTGATCAAGTATTGAATGATAGGCAAAGTACAAAGAAGGAGATTCTTCAAAATTCACCGATTCACCGAATTCCTCATTCGATCTGACATCTTGAATAAGCTTTAAAAATCTGTCATGCAACTCTTGATAAAATTCCAATTTAGAACTTTCATCTTCATTAATTAGATCAAAATTAAATGCTTCTGCTAAGAATTGTTTGATAAGCTTGTATCCTGTAAAAAATTGCTTCCCTACAAAATCAAATATACTTTTTTCTTGATGTAATTGACCGTAAATATGAATTGTTGCACCCATTGCATTATGAACTGCTCTTATCCATTCACTTACATGCGGTTTTTGTAGACATGTTTTATCTTTTCTTAAATAGGTAATAATCTTATCGTGAATATTTTCAAGCCAACTTCCCACCGTTCCAGCAATCTCCTCAGTAGGTGCAAAAATTTCATCCAATTGAGATTGAACTCGATCGGCCTCATCTACTAATATAAGATCAGTTTGACGGAGAACATATTCCAGCATTCTCATATCATTTTCACAGATTGCCGTCGGAAGTGAACTTAGTACCAGACCCTGGATTGTAGAAACAATTACACTTGCATCTGGTAAGTCATGAAAGGCATTATGATATTCACACTGATGAAAAAAAGGACATAGTTTCTTTACGCCACCTTGTTCCATTCGAGAACACGGAGGTCGTGATGAATTGTTCACATCTTGTAAACTCTGAACAACACATACATCAGTCAGATAACGCATTGCAGGTCTTTTCAATTCTTCAAAGCTTTCAATTTCATTTTGTAAAGAATAAAAATATTGTTGGATATGCTTTTTCCGTTCATTTGCACTTATAATAGGTACGCATTTTATATTCATCTTTTGAAACATATCTACTTTTTCCAGTGCTGCCGCTACGTCACCAACAACGAGTACCGTTTTTCCCTTTTTATATCGTGCAATATGATATGCTAAAACATCCATAATTGTAGTTTTACCTGCCGACAGTGTACCAAGCCAATGTTGAGTACCATCAATAAACAATTCCTCTGATTTCATTAGTTGAGAAGCAGACCATTTTGAAAAACGAAGGCTTCTAATCCTCCCCTCCCAGTCAGATGATCCACCGCTTTTCCAATCTATCTTATCCATCTCTATCGCTGTTAGAATTAGATCTTCCTTCGCAACCATCAGTCGCTTAGTTTGCTTTAATGAGCTGTCAATTACAGCAGTAGGCTTTTTATCAAGGTATTTAGGAAGTGTAACTGAGACATATCCGTGATTAACTTCGTCGTAATACGAAATCTGCTTTTCCGCGTCTGCAAAATCACTCTTATTAATTCTATAGGCCAGCGTGCTATTCAGTATCTTTTCATATGCCTCCGTTCTATCCTCACCTTGTTTGGGTATTTGCCACCCCAAAACTTCGTTATCATCAATGGATATTTGAAGGTATCTCGAGGGTACTGAAAAATATTGGTGTATAAAATCATTAATACATCGTTTCGCTTTAAATTGTGGAAGAAGCACCTGTAGATTTTGCCATACTAGTTGATTATGTTCATTATGATCCTTTAATAACGGATAGAATGTCCCAGTAAATAAGTAAGGTAACTGTTCAATTGTGTGCTGCTCTGAAGGCAAAAGCTTAAGCATACCATATACAGCTAATTCCAAAGAAACAAGCGCTCTAACCTTCTCGTCCCCTTTATTGGTCCTCAATAGTGAAGCGACCGCTTCTAATTGGTCCTTTGCAACAACCGATAACGAAACTCTCATTGTTCACTCATCCCCAACTGTTTTATCTTCTTATCGATTGCTTTTATAGTTTGGGTAACGCTTTTAACTTGAACACCTTTTTGAGCTTTAGGTTTATACTGAATAATAAATCTATCAAAATAGGCATCAGACTTATGATCAGGGAATACGAGAAAAGCTTTCTTCCAAGTATGCTGATCAGAAAAATAAGGGGTCATTTGCGCTAAATTAGCAGAACTCGACCAATCCTTCAAATCAATAACCCATACGTCCCCATCTTCGAATTCTATTCGTAAATCAAATTTGTCAAAATCGGGATATAATTCAAGCTTAAGATTTTCCTTATGGTACCGTTTCGTTATTTTTCGATATAGTGATAATTCTATTAGCCCAGGATCGACAATATAACGTCGAATTCCTCGCTTAACCCTCATTAACTTTTTACTTGAAGAAAGTTTCTTTTTTAAGTCAAAATTCGCGGTAAGTCGTCTACATTTCTCAGTATCACATTCAAAATGACCATCCTTCGTTCGTTTTAATGTCCATCCACATCTTGGACAGAGATGGATGTTACCATCAATAAAGTAGTGAGATGGAACTGCTTCATAGAACGAACGAAGTTCACCCTCATAATTAAGCAATTCTTCATTACCATTTTCAATTGGAAGACGGACATTAGGATCAATAGTACAATGTTCAATAATGAACTTTCGAATTCCCCGATATACCGACTCTTTTCCTGCCAACCTTAGATTATTTCTTAGAGTCACAAAATCTTTCGTATCTTGTTCATAGATAGGATCATCGCCTTCTTGAGCAATATTTACGCAAAACTCAGTTATTCCAAATCGCTTATCATACAACAAGGGGAGTGATTCTTCTTCCTCGTATGCAAACCATCCTTCACAAAGTGGAAATTGCCATTTATTTAACGGCAGGGACCACCAATCTATCTGCTCATCGAGTGTCAGAGGAAACCGGTTTGTCATCTGATTTGCCATTGAGAGCAACTGCAAGCGCCCAGAAGCAATCCTCCATGTCGTTGGTAAACCTACTAAATTCCCATTTTCTCTACCCTCATCCATATCACATAGACCTCTGGCGAGTAACCGTAATGAATCGAAGAAATATTTTTGGTAATCATTCGGATGGGTCTTATGATCGAACACCTAAATCATCCCCTTGTTATGAATCTTCAAATTTCCCCGTAATTTTTCGTCAACTCCTCATTACTTTATCTCATTCGATAAACTTATCAATACACATCTCACGAAAGTTGCAGCCGTTACATTTCATTTTCGACGGTGAGGCAAGAAAGTTTGCCTCTGGAAAAGGTTTGTTGACTTGCTTATCCTCAAGCAATTGTTTCATTTGTATGGCGCTGCCATTAACTCTTTCACTTATTCGCTCTACTTCAGCATTTTTTATACGATAAGACTTGCAATCACCCGTTAGGAGATATTCAAGCCTAATTTCAGTCTTTTCATATGGAACCTGATACTTATGGTTAAGGTACATTGCATAAAGTAATAATTGGTCTTCGTTTTCCTCGTCCTCTAGGCCAGTTTTCCAATCAACAATAATCCAACGGTCATCAATTGGTTTATAATACAACACATCCATTTTTACAAAGACAGGTGTCTCAGCTACCACAAACGAATTTAACTTTTCCACTTCAACAATATTTACATTATTATGAGTTAACTCGCGAAGGCTGAAGCAGTGACGAAGATTACTTACACACTGTATAATTCGTTCATTCACTTTATCAATGCGATTTTGGGGCAGTTCTCCTTCATAGTACATTTCATGAAGCATCATGGAGCGTTTCGGAGCTTGCATCCACTGTGTAACATTACGAGAGTCCTTGAATGCACGATTAAGATAATTTTTCAATTTTTGTTGCAACACCTTAGCATCAATAGATATAGCACCTGATTTTAAACTGTCATTTAAAATCCTTTCCATAAGCTGGTGCAATGCATCTCCAAACACAATATATAAATTAGCGATCTGCTTCAGTCGATATGCTAATTTAGAAAACTCAGTCGACTCGGATAACCAACCGTTATGTGAAGCATAGTACTGATAGTAATATTTTCTTTGGCATTCCTTGAAAATTTTATCCCTCGTTTGCGACCATGACCATTCCGGGTACTCGCGATGTTTATAGACCATTTTTTCTCTCCTTACCAATAAAGCTCTAAGTAATGGAGTTGGAGCTTTATTCTTTATGTATGAAAACAATATACCAAGGTAGTATGTGCTCGTCCTCTGAAGGTCATAATTCTTTGATGTTAAACTATTCGATTTTTATTTACAAATCCCTCCATAAACCTCTCTTTTTTTGCGCCAACTTTTCTTGCCGCTGTAGACATGCCGATTGATATCGGAGAGGCTCACGAACTCGACCTCTTTCTTGTTCAGTAGGTCAAGGGGTTTAATATTCTGATTCTCCAACCGTTATAGGTGTCGGTACCATCTATTTTCTGGATCAGAATTTTTTGAATAAGCCGTAAAATAGGTTCCGATTTTGCCCCGAAAATGTAGCGGATAGTAGAGGGACATGTTCGTTCCTCTCAGAGGTTCTTTGACAACCGAATACAATCTTATCTGGTACGTTCCCCGCATGGCCATGAAGGATAGCCGCGTTGCAGGCGCGCCACGACCATTTTTCCGATTCTTGTTTTTGCTGCATTGTTAGCAGAACTAGCGGAATGCGAGCGATTTTGCCCATGCAATCAATGAATGGCGGTGCCATTTAAGGCGAAGACCCATGCGTAGGGATAATGATACTTCCGTCCAGCCACAGTTCATCGCAATGGGGGCGGCTTGCAGTGATCCTGGAAGAGGTTTCAAGCCTATGAGGACGGCCAACCACCGTCCGCCGGATAAGATTTTTAGATGTGCAACCAAAACAGAGGCGGAAACAAAGATGCGCACAGGCGAGTTCGTGCGGTGCGCATCTCTGCTTTTCGGCATGTCAAAATGATCGGGAGGCCTGTTATGAACCAAAAGCTGATCCGGTATAGCATGCAAATTGCAATGATCAAACAGTTATTAGCGCTCTCATTGATTACCGAAAGCGAATTTATTCAGATCAAGAACAAAACCATGCGAGAGTACGGCGTCATTTCGGACCTGACTTCATAATTTGCGGGATGTTCTGCGCGTTGCCCCGTATGCCCGAGTAAGCACCGACTCAGAGGAGCAGTTGAACAGTTATAAGTCGCAGGTCGCATATTATACAGATCTCGTAAGCAAGCGCAGCGATTGGGTGCTGGTTGACATGTATGCGGATGAAGCGATTACCGGAACACAGGTGACGAAGCGTGAGGAATTTCAGCGCATGATTAACGACTGCATGGACGGGAAAATCGACATGGTCATCACGAAGTCCATCTCCCGTTTTGCCAGAAACACGCTGGACACCCTAAAATACGTTCGTATGTTGAAGGAAAAGGGCGTCGCTGTATTTTTTGAAGACGAGAATATCAATACTCTGACGATGGACGGCGAGCTGTTGCTTGTTATCTTGAGTTCCGTAGCGCAGCAGGAAGTCGAGAATATCTCCGCCAATGTCAAAAAGGGCTTGAAGATGAAAATGAAGCGCGGCGAGTTGGTCGGCTTCCAAAGCTGCTTGGGGTACGATTACGATCCGAGCACGAAGAAGATCTCCATCAACCAAGAAGAAGCGGAGATTGTCCGTTTTATTTTTCAGCGTTACGTTGATGGAATTGGCGCTTACGTTATTGCTAAGGAGTTAACCAAGGCACGCCGTAAAACTAAAAACGGAAACATCCAATGGCAAGATACGAGCATTCTTGGTATCATCAAAAATGAGAAATACAAAGGCGATTTGTTGCAGGGGAAGACCTTTACTGTCGATCCGATCTCCAAAAGAAGACTTGAGAATTATGGCGAGGAAGATCAGTTTTATGTCAAAAATCACCACGAGCCGATCATCAGCGAGGAAGTTTTTGAGATGGCGCAGGCTATCCTGCATAGAAGGGGAGAGAACCGCCGGCGCGGCATGAAAGGCAAACGTGACAAATATAGCAGGAAATTCGCATTCAGCAGCATGCTGGAATGTGCGTTTTGTAAAAGTAACTTCTCGCGGCGGAGCTGGCACAGCGAAACTCCACATGAAAAGACGGTTTGGCAGTGCGTCACTTCCACAAAAAAGGGAAAGAAGCTCTGTCCTCACAGCAAGGGCTTGAATGAAAAAATGATCGAGGACGCTTTTGTTGAATCGTACAAGTTGGTATGCCGCAATCATACGGACATTATTGATGAGCTGATGAAAAGGATGGAAGCCGTGTTCAGCGACTAGAACAGTCAAAGACGGCTGAAAAAATTGCTCAGCGACATTCAGGCATTGGAACAAAAACGCTGCAAGCTGATCGATTTGTGTCTGGATGAAAAAATCGACAGGGCAACTTACGAGCAGAAGTATGCGGAGCTGGATACGTCGCTTACTGCATTGCTCGAAGAAAAAGCGCAGTTGGAGCAATCCGCACAAGAAGAAATTGACCTGGGCAAGCGTCTGGAGCATTTTCGCAAGGTGCTTCGCACGAACGAGCTCCTGCCGTCGTTTGATCGCAACGTTTTTGAAAGCATTGTTGATAAAATCATCATCAGTACGGACGCCGATCCGGAGAACCCTAATCCGTACAAGCTGACTTTTGTATACAAAACCGGCTTTCAAAATACCGTCCAAAGCAAGATGCACAAGCAAATCAAAAAAAAGTCCTTGAAAAATGAAGGGAGTGGATTGTGTTCCCATTCTCCAAACCACACATGTGGAGGTATGTGTCACATATCGTGTTGACAAATAATCGGGAATGCCTAAACCCTAATTTCAAAAAACAACTATTTATCGAATCCGAAAGAGTTCACGCTGAGATAACGTGAGCTTTTTCTTGTTAGTTAGTTACCCCTGAAAAAATCGCAGAAAAAAGCCAAATCTAAAAGGAATTCGAGGATCCACGTCGAAATTGTTATTGTCCAGATAACAAACATCGAGGGGGGTCGAATTCCTTTGAACCATGAATTC